>PBXT01000030.1 GCA_002727695.1 Methanobacteriota archaeon
TCCAGCGCAAGGACATCATCGGCGCAATCATGGGCCAAACAGAAGGCCTACTCGGGGACGAATTAGAACTTAGAAAGCTACAACGAACCGCTAGAATCGGTCACGTTGATGTTGAAGTAAAAAGCAGCGGTGGCAAAGTCACTGGTGAAATATTGATTCCTAGTAGTATGGATAACGTAGAAACTGCGATTATTGCATCTAGCTTGGAAACAATCGATAGAATCGGCCCATGTGCAGCGAAGATTGTAGTTACTGAAATTCAAGACGTTCGTTCAACNAAAGTCAACGCGGTTATTGACCGTGCTAAGGACTTGTTACTAGTCATGGTCAANTCTGGCGATGCGGCAACTAAGACGGTTATCGAAGAAGTNCGCAGTGTACTAACTGTTGGAACNGCNAANAACTACCANGGNCTAACCTGTGGTCCAAATGTNGANTCTAGNGATTCACTAATCATNGTNGANGGAAGAAATGANGTCCGNAANNTGCTNAANTTNGGNATNAAGAANGCGATTTCTTGNGACGGNGCNGGNTCAATCAAACANGANNTNATCGANCTTGCNAACNCNAANGANAATGTNATTCTNGCAATTGATGGCGACCGTGGNGGNGAGATGNTATTCCGNCAATTGAATGAGACATTGAAAATCGATTTCGTNGCNCAAGCACCGGTTGGNCAAGANTGGGAATTACTCCCTCAGAAGACTGCNACAAAGTGCCTNNCACAAAAGATGGANGCATCCAAGTTNGCAGCNAAATTNCCTNAGGACGAACCTANTGANGANGCTGANGCATGGCTNGANGAAATCGANGANCCNGAAGAAGCACCTGCNGAAGTNCACGAATATTTCGACCACATNGCTGANCTNAAGAAGAANAATGCNGTNTTCGTNAATGTCGATGGNACAGTTTCNGATGCNGTNAGCCCATCNAAGTTGGCTGANGCNGCNGAAGNNGCNGANGGNGCNGTTGCAATNGTATTCAACGGNCCNGTTAGCGACAGAATCCTTGACATTGCNTCNGAGGCAGCAATTGAAACTGTAGTTGGAACTAANGAAGGCAAAGGNTTCTCNGCAAGAGACGNTGTGAAGGCTTGGCTTACAGAGAAGCANGCTTGATGACNNGNNTTAGGTTAATATTCATCAATTGAATGTAACCATCACCCTANATGGGCGAGGANGAACTATCTGTTACAAACACCGCATCGGCGGTTACGATGGAGAGAAACCCCGGNTCCCAGATAGCCCTTGCGTTGACGGTTTTTGCGCTTGTTCTCGCATCNAATTCGATTATCAACGAGTCTTGGTTGACAAACTCGACCGAAACNGGCGATACGATCATACAATCCGACATAGGCCTGCATGAGATTTCANCTGAAGCNTGCTCAGGCGACTTATGCGAATCTGAAAGTGAAAGTCTTGCAACTCTTAATGACGATTGTAAGGGAGACTGCGACGAGATAAACGATTTGTATAATGCAGGATATGTTGCTACAATAATGCTCATAATTGCTGGAATAATTCTGTTCTCTGCAACAATATTGCAAGTCCGTTCAATGCTAGGGCATAACTCACGAGTACCGAATTTTGTTTCAGGCAGCGGAGGGGTTTTTGTCGCCTTGTCGGTTTTAGTTTGGAGTCTGATTATTCCTGAATCTGAAATNGATCTTGACTGGGGACAGGGCCCATGGTTGGCAATAGTCGCCTCAGCATGTGGGATAATCGCTGGAATGAGTGGAACACTACAATCCTGGATAGACGGGCCCCCTCGCATGCGTGCACACGGGGTNAGGTCTGGAAGTGGGATGAACGAATTTGTCCTGAAAGAATCCTCTTGTGGAAATCACACATTATCGATATTAGTTGATTCTGATTTGATCNGGGTTGCAAAGACAGACCGTATTGGCGCCTCGGCATCAACCAAGGATATACTTGCTACACGCCGTGATTCATACACCGGCTTTTCACATCAAAGAATGGATTGGTTGGATGATTTCAAAGGCGTTTGGTGGGTTGTAGCGGGNGCATCATTGATTTCATCATTCATGATTAGTATACTATTCTTGATTCCGTTTATTCTAGCATCAACTCTTGCTTTATTCCAATTGATGGACCCAGAAAGGTTTGTAATTTCAACAAACTCAGGAAACCATCCTTTCTACATCAACCGTTGGCGCTCTAACCGAGAACTTACTAATTTAGCCATGGACTTAGTTGATGACGCAATGATAAGCGTTCTACGTGGCGAGGAACTTGAAACAGAATCTCTAGATGCTAGGGCCGATTTGATTGCAGAAAGATTCAGCGCAAATAGAGAAGCCGAACAGATTGCGGCTGCTGCTGCGGCTGCAGAAAAAGAAGCATTCATTCAAGCGGCGCAAATTGAGCAAGAGGCGCCTGCAGAGACGGAAGAAGCACCCACATCCTCTCCCGAAGCGCATACATCAGCAACCGAAAATCCAGCTGTAAAACCAACCCCTGTCGTTGAAGAGGCTGCTGAAGCTGCTAATGAAAAAGACACAAAAACTCTNGCTGATGAAGTTGAATGGCCAGAGCCCGCATCTGTTGCAAATGAGCAAAAGGAAGAGCCGAAAATCGATGCTATGAAAGCCGAAGAAGATGAGCAAAAAGAGGAGCCTGCGCCTCAAGTCGAAGAGCAGTCCGTGGAAAAAGAAGCAACGGAGAAAGAACCTCCAGAAGAAGAAAGTAAAGTGGTAGAGGCGCCAGTTGCAGCAAATCCTGTGACAATCCCGCCACCGCCACCACTACCGGCATCACCGCCTCCTCCAGCAATCATGCCACCACCCCCACTACCGNCATCACCACCTCCTCCAGCAATTATGCCACCACCACCATTACCTGCAGCAATGCCGGCTCCACCCGGGATGTCTAGCATGCCCCCTCCTCCGGGAATGCCTGGAGTGCCGCCACCCCCTGCTGGCGCTCCTCCGATAATGCCTCCAGCGGTTGGAAATCAACCACTGCCTACGCCACCTCCAGTGTTGGTTCAAGCAGCACCTCGAGAGGATAATCTAAGCGAAGATGAGAAGGATGATCTTCTAGGAGAACTGAGCTCGTAATCAACGAACTCCGCCGGAANTGGCCAACATTATTCTGCGCCCAAGCACATTTACTTCGTTTGAAAGAGAATCGAGGTCATCAGGGGCGGGCAGGTCATAATCGTCAGCATCTAGCGGTAATGCCACTCCCGGTCCGGGTATTCGAATCAAAGCCTCTCCCAGTGNCAGAGAATCCTCGAGCAAATTTCCTATCGCACCACTGTGCCTTGCTTCTAATCGAACCCGCGTCCATTTTGATAATTCGGTTGCATATTGAGACAGAGTTGACAATAGAACGTATCTTTGCTCATCCTCTTCATCCCCTTTCGGCATCAATCGCAATGATAGTCGCAATAGCCTATCCAATCTCGTATCTCTAGGTTCAAGACCGACATAAGACGCAAGAGAACGTCTGACCGAGTTGACATCACCATTGTCTAGAAGCATATCTGCCTCTTTTTCTAGACCCAAAGAGCGTAGGATTGATTCTAGTGACGAACCATCTCCTACTATATCTTGAGAAATATCATTTCGATCTACTTCTTCAACTTCCGGAGGCGAATCTTCAGACGCCGCATTTCCGTCATCAGAGGGCGCATCTTCACCCTCATCTTTCTTGGCACTAGCTCCCGCAAGTCCGTAATTAGTAACTCCAAGACGGTCGGTGATTCCGCCAAGCACGTCGCCTACGGCACCGAATTTACCAACTCCATCACGGCCACCTCCGCTGACTAAGCCCTTGATTCGGCCAGGCTTCTTCGGGGGAGCCTCTTCTTCAATTTCAGATTCTTCGGAGGATTCAATTTCTTCTTGAGAGCTTTCGACAGCACTTTCTTCCATATCTTTCAATATNGCTTCCATTGTATCTTCAACGTTATTTGCCGGTACCGGAATCAAGACTGGCTTTGTTCTCTTATGCGGCCTCCATGCAATGAATGTGAAATCTTTGTCAGCTACTTGTTTTTTTGCCAAATCCATCATCAACTGCGGAATTTCTGCTGCCAAGGCGCTAAGGCGTTCAGGTCGAGAGAGGTCGAGATTAATTGCAACTGATAACTCTGGGTCTCTTGTCCAATCAAGGCCAGAAACCCTTCTTCGTAATTGTTCATGCTTGGCCACAGCTTCGCGAATAGCACTCATNCTGAGGGCTAAGTCAACTGGGTTTTCGATGAGCATATCTTCAAGGGAATCCACTGTGAAACCATTGTCGTACCACTCTTGGATTTCTTCACGCATCTTGTTTTCCAATCTCTCAATTGGAATTCCAGATTTTCTATTGCTCAATCTTGAATCGGCAATCAATGATTCGAACTCAGATAGTGTCANGGAAGCAGTAGGTAGATCATTCACCAAGCCCTTTCGAATCATCTCCATCCACTCGCTCTCTAACATGGAGCGATGCCTTGCAGCTCTTCTAGCACGGTTATTGACATAGAGTTCCATTTCTTCAATTAGGGCAGAGTCTAAGTCAAACTCGCGAAGAATAGNAACTCTTCTTACGATTTCTTCTTCNCCATCAATAGAAGCATCCAAAGCCATCAGTGAATCAATCAATTCAGTAGCAGCTTGGTATGTTTTTTCTTCACGCTTCAACCATGCAATCGCACTACGTGGCTCTTCGGAAACTCTGGTTCTCCAGACGTCCATAGCGAACCCTCGGTCTTCCCACGAGCCAATGATTTGCATTCCTTCCAATTCGAGTTCACGCCATTCTTGGTCAAGCGAGTCGACAAGATCNACAAATTCTTCAGTCATGTCNAGTNTACCGACTANTGAGGAATTGCCACANNTATCNGGCCACAACGTTTCAAAATCTCTCCATCTCTCTAAAGCACGCAAATGAACTTCCACGGCTTTTTCGATTTCAGGTAAACTAGCCTCCCAATCAAGTAAGTCTTGGGGGAGTATTTTGCCACCGTTTGGGAAAATAATTCCTAGTTTTACCCATTCATTTACTGTGGAAGTAAGCGTTGATAATCTACTCGACAAATTATCGATTATAGCGTCAACTTCGGCAGTCAAATCATCGCTTCTTTTCTCAAGCAAACGGTCGGCTAACTCGCTATCATACGAGCGAATTTCTTTTTCAATGCGCAAGCGATTTTTTCGAGCATTATCTGCTCTGGACTGTAGTGCAGAAAGGTGATCAAGTGCGTCATTGATTTTCATCCTTCGTGCATCAGAAGCATCTATTCCATCTCTTCCAAGAAGGTCAATCATCTCGCCAACGACCTGCCTTCTTCTTTCCTCATCACTTTCAATTTCGTCTAGCATCGATGAGATTAGAGTCTCGCTGCTGACATCATCAAACAGAATGAACATCGGTTGACAAGCTGAGAAAGAGGAGGGGTCCAAGGCGTTTAATCGCTTGACTATGGCACTCAAATTACTCCTGCGCCCTCTTTCAGACCATCTGTTCTCGGCCTTGTGAATGTAAGGCTCCCAGGGGCGATTTAATGATGCATCTTTGTTCCATTTTTCTAGAAGACTTTCTGTATTGATGACGTCATCTAAGTCTGTTAACCATCGTCCTTTTTTCTCTCTAGGCATGGTCGAATCGATAACTCTGCGCCTCAGAGATCTGTTCTTAGAAACCAAATCATCGAACTGCATTAACAGTTCACTACCTCGAGCAGGATCGGCACGCAAAGCATCGCGAAAAGCATCGACATTGAAACCCTCGTGGGACCACGCATCGAGGCGCTCGCTCCACCAGTGAATCTCGTCCATACCTTCCACCTCGTGACCCACTGATTGGTGTAGGCGTTTGAACTTACCTTAATCGAGCGACTTAGTCGTTTGTTTCGGCTATTCTTAGAGGGTCGCGGAAACGCACTCTCGCGCATGAGTCGCGTAGGAGAGCATATAGCCTTGAGAAAATGGCTGGGCCTTGATGGACCCGATCACCGTCTCGATGGGACTCGGTTTGTTTGCAGCAGGAGGAGGCTTGGGCTGGTGGCTCAGCAAGACTCACGAATCGCTGGACGGACTGGGCGATGGCATGATCCTCCTGCAGGAAGCGCAGGCGTCCACCTCTGCAATGATGGGCAAGAGGATGGATGGACTAGAAGAACGTGTACAGCGACTAGTCGCTGGACTCGATGGTGTGCGTGCAGCACATCCAGAATTAGATGGGACTATTCTTGCATTTGAGGCCCTTAAAGGAAAAGGTGAAGCATTACAGGCACTAGAAACTCTAGTTGCAGGAATTGCTCTAGATGCAGACCATGAAACAAGCCCACTACTGGCACCAGGTCCTGCTAGGCTTGCAGTTTCACTACTCGAGACCATTGACGAAATGGATTATCTCACTGCACCAGATGCTAGAAGAATCGCTTTGGTTGCACTAGAAAGTGGCAGACTAGGTAGGGCTAAGGATTTACTATTGCAATCCCACGCCTCTGTTCCTGGTGACGATATCACTCTCAGAATCCTAGAGCACACTGCGATTCTCTCAGGCGATGCATTCGAGAGACGCCGTTGGCTAGATGCACGGTTAGCATTGAATCCAGACAATCCAGAATTGTTGCGAGCGCATGCCCAT
>PBXT01000031.1 GCA_002727695.1 Methanobacteriota archaeon
ATGAAGGGATTCACATTCTTCGACACAGCGCAGCCCACTTGCTAGCACAAGCTGTGACCTCGATTTACCCTAATGCGAAGCCAACAATCGGCCCAGCAATTGACCGTGGATTCTACTACGATTTCGCAGATCTCGAAGATTTTGGCGAATCAGAATTGAAAGTAGTGCAAAAGAAAATGCATGAAATTGCACGAAGGAACCTAACCGTGGAGAGAGTTGAGTGCACCGATTCTGAACTAAACGANTTATTCTCTTCCAACCCTTACAAGATTGAAATCATCAANGACAAACTTGAGGATGGNGATAGTTCGACAATTTACAGACAAGGCGAATGGTATGATTTGTGCTTGGGTCCTCACGTTCATTCAACTGCTAAATTNATGCACGTCAGACTGACATCGGTATCTTCCGCATTTTGGAGAGGCGACCAAAGCCGAGAACAACTAACTCGTATCTATGGGATTGTTGAGCCGACAAAGGATGCATTGAAGGCAACAATGTCAGCAATTGAGGAAGCCAAGAAAAGAGACCACAGAAAATTGGGTAAGGATCTACAATTGTTCCATGTCGATGAGGATGTAGGGCAGGGTCTGATTCTTTGGACACCTCGTGGTGCAATCGTCCGTTCATGCTTGCAAGAATTCATTTCCGAGCATTTGACCAGACAAGGATACCATCAGGTATTCACTCCACACATCGGCAAGCTTGACTTGTACCGCACCAGTGGGCACTTCCCATATTACCAGGATTCACAATATCCTCCTNTGGTAGAGAAGGATATGATGGCACGTNTNGCCAATGAAGGATGCAGTTGTGGNGAGTTATCGAACATGATGGCAGCAGGAGATATCGAAGGATACATGCTGAAGCCAATGAATTGTCCACATCACATCAAGATCTATTCTTCACAAGCTCGCTCATACCGTGACCTACCGCTTAGACTAGCGGAGTTCGGGACAGTGTACCGGTGGGAGCAATCAGGTGAGATTTCCGGATTAACAAGAGTCAGAGGATTCACTCAAGACGATGCACACTTATTCGTTACAGAAGACCAAATTGCAAACGAGGTCTTGGGTTGTATCGAACTCGTACAGGTNATTTTCGAAGCATTGGGAATGCANGATTACAGAGTCAGAGTCGGTCTTAGAGACCCTGATTCAAGCAAGTATGTCGGCGACAGCGAAAAGTGGGATTTGGCTGAAGAAGCGTGTCGAGCAGCAGCGAGTAGCCTAGGTGTCAATTGGTCTGAAGAGCCAGGAGAAGCCGCCTTCTATGGACCAAAAATCGACTTCGTTGTCAAAGACGTAATCGGTAGAGAGTGGCAATTGGGAACTGTTCAGGTCGACTACAATCTACCGGAAAGGTTCGAACTCCAATACAAGGGCAGCGATGGAGAAATGCACAGACCGGTAATGATTCACAGAGCCCCATTCGGTTCAATGGAGAGGTTCTGTGGAGTTCTAATCGAACACTTCGCAGGGCGATTCCCAACTTGGCTAGCACCGACTCAAATCCATGTTTTGACAATCTCTGAGAAGCAGGTAGAGTACGGTCAAGAAATCACTGCTAAGCTCAAAGCAGCAGGAATTAGAGCGGATTTAGATGATGGCGATGATACAATCGGAAAGAAGATTCGTATGCACAGAAAGTTCCAGCCTGCATATATGTTGATCCTCGGTGACGATGAAGCAAGCAACAACACTGTGTCCATTCGAGCAAGAAATGGCGACCAAAGAGCAGGGGTTGCCTTCGATACTTTCGTTGATGAATTGCTGGATGAAATCAATTCCAAGAGAGCAACACCCGCACTTGTTCCACCAAAGGAAGAATGAGGGTAAAAAATGGGAATNGAACTCGTANGTGANTTCGATGGAATGGCACTTCTTGCCATTTCTCTATCGGCATTCATTGCNTATCTATTCCAAGAATATGTNATTCCAAGAGGCCTTTCTGGATTGCAGGTAGCATTTCCNACAGGNCCAAAGCGATACGAAGTCCACACNGTNACNGATAGCAANGATGAGGCNAAAGANCTACTGAAAACNCCCGGTATGAGAAATGGNCTAACNGTGTANGTNATGGCATTAACNGGNGCAATATTGCTCGGGATGGAATGGATTTTCTATCAAATGAATCTTTCAGAAGGACTTCATCAGATTTCTTTGGCTTTCGCATTAATTTTGATTATCGTGCCAGCGATGATTTCTACCGGGGTCTCCATGAGCACCCAAATCATCACTCGAACAGGTGGAAAGCGTGCAACGCTTCAGGGAGCAAGCACATTCAGAAATGGTGTAGGAGTTACAATCACGATTCTATGGTTCACTTCANTAATCATGCTCTGGTTCATCATGGGCCTTGCAGATGTTGGATTTGACAGAAAGTTAGCCCTTACCGGTTGTTTAGCATTCGCTCCAGGATTCATCGCCTATGGTAGAGTAATGGGTTCTTCTTGGACTGCATTGACAGAATCGAGCAGGATGTTGTCTAAGGGTGAGCCATCTGCATTTTATCCATACAAACCTCCTGCAAGGAAACAATTCGTATCCACTTTAGTTTGGATAAACACTGCAGCAATGCCATTTATCGCATTCAATACTCTAGTTTCACTTATTTTGCTTGCAATAGACCCAACGATGTTTGAGCATACGCAGAAGGTTTTGGATTTACCAGAATACCGTCCACAATCAACTATCATGGAAGAAGGTGGAGTTTTGGGATTCTATGCAATTGAACTCTTTGCAAATATTTCAGAACCAGGAATTAGAGTTCCATTGGTCACCATAGTCCTTCTTTTCCTGCTGCTTAACGTTGCAATTGTAGGTTTCTTATTCGTCTATGAGGTCGCAAGGATCTTGTTCCTTGACATCGCTGATGTTTCAGGAAAAGGTGGAATTAGGCTTGCAGATTCCCGATTACTGCGTAGTGAAAAATCTCAGCAAGCCAATGTATTGAACTTCTGTTTCACAGGATTCGCAGGTCAATCTATGCTGTTACTAGCTTTAGCAATGCTAACGTTCTGGGATTCACAATACCTCCCTCAAGGCAATCAGTGCGGCTCTTGGCAAGATTCGATATGTCAAGTAATTCGAAAAGACGCCTTAGAAGAAATGACTTGGATGCTCGCATCGGGNGGCCAAGTTGTTTTCCTAGGAATATGGGCNCTTTCCAGAAGGACAGGTCAGCACTTGGATGACATNTCATTCGATGCAATGGCTAANCAAAACCGAATCCAGTTAGAGGCAATCGAACAAATGATCTACCGTAAAGGCGAAGATTTCCGTGACCTTATTTCATCAGACAACTGGTCTAAAGCGATGGAGAAAATGGAATTATTGTACGAAGACCACGGCGAAGAAAGCATCGAAGGATTGTCACTCGTTAGAAGAACAGAAGCGAGTATGGAGATGCTGATGGGTCTAGGAAGATGGGACCAAGCAGAGCAGGTNGCATTATCCTTCCTCGCCCTTAGAGCTGGAAGAACTGCAGAAATTGCTAGGGTCATACTTGCAGCAGCATCACTTGCTCAAAGGGACATACCAGAAGCAATTCCGCGCCTAGATTTGTTAGCTGATGAAGATATTGAATCTGCTAGATTAAAGTGGATTACATCCATATTAGACCCTTCAGTCAAATTACCAAATGCAGTAAGGCCATTATTGAGATTAGATTCAGTAACAAAGAGGAATATCGACTTACTGAAACGATACAAGGAAGGGATACCAGGAAGTAACATCGCTTGGAAATACAAACCNGCCTCAAAGNTGCACATACTCGGAGATATNGCTAGATTCAGACTATGGTCACAATCTGAAATGGCCCTTGATAAGTTAGAGGCTTGGGCGAAAAAGAACAATGTGGACATGGAGGAATGGCCACATGGCCAAACAGCTAGAGCGCTACTTTACCTTGACAGAGGACTCAAAGCTAGCGCAATAAACATCGTCGAGAAGACCATGAAGAAACACCCACGCCATCCTCACCTTAGGAGGCTGGCAATACACTTAGCAAACCTTGGCGAGATGGAGATACCAGAATTGGAGAAGACCGGCCTAATTTGGGCGGACACCATGGATGGTGATTGGGAGAAGAATTGGCAAGATTCACACAACGTGGTGGCTGCACCCAACCTCGCAACCAATGCAATGAAGATACATGCTTGGAATGCTAATGCTTGGACTTCTCGCCGAGAAACCATAGTCCAAGACTTTGGAAAGAAAGGTTGGAAGAAAGTCGATTGGACCAACCCTCCACTAGCAAACCATCTGATAATGACTGGACTGATTACCACAGTAGGCGGAGTTCCAATCGATTTAGGAATGCCAGGTTGGATCAATTTCAAGGCCTGTGAAAAAGCCAAATTATTCGACTTGTAATCAAAGTAAATTGTCGACTAATCCTTCGATATCTTGTGTTTTACCACAATACCTGCATCGTAGTTCTAGTGGTTCTCTACTTGTCACGATTAGTCTGTGGGGCAGAGGTTCCCGAGGATTGGTAGTGATACAGTTAGAGAAGGTACACCTCGCTACATTGACAACTTCTTCAGTCAGGTTGATGTCTAATTTTTCTGCAACAGTGTAAGCTCTAATGATTGCTACAGATGCATCAGGAGCGACCAATGCCAGACGATCTAACTCATGCTGGGTCAATTCACGGTCTTCGACTTTGATGATGTCTTTTCCACCCATCTTCTTTGAGGGGACATTCATGACTAGAGATACAGGATTAGACATGTCTCCACCGATACCTAGCATCTTCAGGACAGATAGGGCCTTACCTGCAGGAACATGGTCAATAACTGTACCATTCTTGATTGCAGTGACTCTTCTCATATTTGCTTCTTGACTCATAGTGCTACCCCCTTTTCGTTAATGTCTTCAGGAACATCNACACCCAATAGCCAACACATTAGAGCCATTCTCGCAACAACTCCATTGAACGCCTGTTCGAAGTACCTAGCGTGTCTTGTTGAATCCACGGAAGGATGTATCTCATCTACACGAGGCAATGGATGCATGATAATCATCTCAGCCTTGGCTCCATCTAAGTCACTAGCTTGCAACTTGTAAGCGCCAGCGACTTTGGCATACTCATCTTCATCAGGGAATCTTTCCTTCTGAATCCTTGTCATGTAAATGACATCTGCATTGTTGATTTGACCAAGCAGGTCATCGGTTTCAACAACTTCAGCACCGTGTGCTTTGAGGTCTGCAACTATCTCCTCTGGCATTCGCAAACTTTCTGGAGAGGCGAAAGTCACGTTGCATCCAAACCTAACAAGAGCGTGTGAAAGAGAGTGAACAGTGCGCCCATATCTCAAATCTCCAGCCAAGACCACGTTCAGCCCTTCAAGAGTGCCATGGGATTGTCTGATGGTGAACAAATCGAGCATCGTTTGAGTTGGATGGTGGCCAGCGCCGTCGCCCCCGTTTAGAATTGGGACCTTGGCACTGTCGCAAGCATACTGCGCAGCTCCTTGCCTTGGGTGCCTCATCGCAATTACGTCGGTGTAACCGTCAACCATTTGGATGGTATCGAACAGTGTTTCACCTTTGACTACGGATGAGGTTTTTACATCTCCAAGATTGACAACATCTCCACCTAATCGCTTCATTGCGGTCTCAAAGGACATGCGAGTTCTGGTTGAAGGCTCGAAGAATAGGTTACCAAGAATCCTGCCTTGTAGCAGAGGTAAATACACTTCTCCACGTGCTACTGGGAGCAACCTTTCAGCATTATCTAGAATAGAAATAATCTCTTCATTTGTTAGGTCATCCATGGTAATTAATCCGGGCATGTCACTCCCCCTTCCGTCGGCGTTGTGCCAAACCCGACCATGAACATATGGGCGCGAGAATCCGCTTTCTTGATGAGGTATGAACTTCTGCTGAGTGATATGCGCAGGGCTCTATTGCTCGTTTTGCTGCTTCTGATGCCAGCGGTCTGGGCAGAAGAAACAGAATCTTGGACGGTTGAAGTCGAAGACCCGCTTGGCAACCCGATTTCTGACTGCGAGGTTGTGCTAAACGAACCTTGGACAGGCACTGTAATCGAGAGTCCGAGCGGAGGAATGTATCAAGCGAGCGCCACTTGTGATGGTTACGTGGTAATGTGGCATCCTCCAATTCCTTCATCTCAAACAACCGTGGTGCTGCAAGCACATCCAATTATTGAGGATCTCTTTACTGTAGATGGAGCACATACCATGCAAGTACTTGGAAGTACATGGGAGCAACCGATTTCCGNTGGGCTGGTCGATGCTCCAAACGGAGTACCAATCGTGTTGATTGGTGAGGGTGGCACAGCAATCAGGTATGGAGAGTCATCGATTACTATTCCAAATGCTACTACGACATACGACTTACAGGGTAACTACAGCGAAGATTTGACTGTCAAGGCAATTCAAACAAGTTCTGGAGATGTAATCGAATGGGAGAACCAAAATCTGACAGTAGGAGAATTCGGCGGAGGCTGGAGTGCTCATGCATATCTCAATGGATTGCCTTTAGGCCAATCTGTGTGGCCTCCAACAACTCAATGGTTGGATGAGCAACTCAATGCCACACAAATCTCCGGAATAGCTAGTATTGAGTTTACTTCTAACCTCACGCCTAATGAGGCGATTACCGGTGTATGGACGGCATCACACGCTTTCAACAACGGACTAGGATTGCCGTTTATCCCTGGTGTGGCAGCAGGAATAGAAAGCCAAGTTGACCGATTTTTGGGCGGCGATGTTGCACAATTAGAAACTCTACTTGAGAGTTTGAATTACATTAACGGGAAAGAAGCATTGTGTTGTATTATCGANGATTCTGAAGTTCAGTTCAGCGATTTAGTTTTCGAAGCGAATATTGATTTCGCAAACGGCCATTGGGGATGGAATGAATCTGCTAGCATAAACTCCGAACGTTCGCATATCAGTTTGTTGAGACTAGAAATTCCATTTTACAATGATTTGAGACAAACCACTCCTCTGAACATAGTCACTAATGGAGGGTGGCAATACCTCTCTAGTCCCTTAGAAGAATGGATTGACGGCACTCCTGCAAACTTCACACTAACGAGGGATCAAACCTCAATTTCCGGTTTTTACATCATTTCTCTAGGGCCAAATACCGCACCCGTTCTTTCTATGGCAGAAGATTATGCATTACCTTGGGATAATACGTCTTACGATTTTGATGTTTTAATTGATGATGCACCGCTATCAGTTCATGATTGCGAATGGAATATTTCTGGTCTAAGTGATAATGTGGATGTTAATCTTTCAAACTTCGAACAAGACTCACAATTGCCGGTATCAGTAATTTGTACTGATGAAGGTGGCTTAAGCGGCTCGTTCTCTAGATCATTTGTACTTGATGGGGGTGCCCCAGTAATCAATTCCAGTAACAACATTATAGAGATAAATCCGGGTTATTTTGAATGGGCTTTGGATACTGACGACGATTATGATGACGATTTAGACGTACACTGGACAAGTAACAAATCAGACGGTTGGTGGTACAGTGGTCAAACTCTTCAGACCTCATTTAGCGTGGATTCAAATCTCAACTCAATTAATGATAACATTACAGAGCGACACAAGCAAAGGAATCAGGTTGAATTTTGGCTAGCTGCTAATGTCTCAGATGATGCAGGACATTCAACTTCAGGGAATTGGACGGTAAGGTTACTCGATAACTCGTGTCCTGTGATTCTCGGCACAATTGAATCAAAAGATGAAGGTGGGGTGTGGAAAGAGCAAACCTCGATTGCTCGTCCCGGAGATGAATTGAGGCTTAATTTAACGGCTAGTTTCGATGACCATTCTTCAATTGAAAATATTTATTTTCAAATTGAAAAATCATGGGTGGATAAATCGGAAATTGAGTACCCCATTAATCCCTTTTCATATTGGGACCAAGTGCAATATATCCTATTGCCCGAATTAGAGGTTGGCTCTCACAATATCTTTGTCTACGGAGTAGATGAATCAGGAAATGGATGCATGACATCATTTACGATTGCAATCGCACCACCGATTGAAAGAAACTTAGAAATCATCGATATCAAATCCTCCTCAACAGAAGTCGAACCCGGAATAAACCAGTTCTGGATCACTGTACAAAATAATGGTGCAAGCAGTACAGAATTCATTTTGTGCAGCGATGATGTATGTGTCGATTCAATCGTCGCCCCTTCCAGTTATTCGCAAACAGCGACAGTTATTGTCCCAATGAAAGTGGATTTAGATTGGTTCGAAACATTCTCGGTGGAATTATCTTATTTGGACGATGCGAATCAAACGGTAGTGAAGCATTCGACCAGTGAATACAGTTCAGGCATAGGATTTGATGCCTTAGAACTAGTAATAATCGTAGGATTAGGTATTCTTGTAGTTATTTGGGCTCGNTCACGCAATGAACCGAGATTCTGATATGCTCGATAGATGGTGGGTCAAGTATGGATGGCTTTGTTGATTTGGATGAAGCGATTAAGGCCGAGGCCTCAAGCCGTCTAGAGAAAGTCGAAAAATTGGCCGGAATATCTGCTATTGTGTTACTCGGTGGCGCAGTATGGCTAGCCTGGCCAACTTTGGAATCTGGGATGTCAGGAGCCTCAGTTACTTCTGACATCAAATATGCACTGATAATTATTGCATGGGGGATATTTGTTCAAGACCTAGGCATAATGGACAAGAAGTCAAGGTCAAGGATTGGAATCATTGCTACTATCGCATGGTTGCCACTAGCAGTTGTGGCAATTTCTTATCTTGAAGGGAACCTTTCTGAAATGCTTGGAATGACTATCTTGATGCTGACATCTATTGTTCTATTCTTGACAGGCAGAACCATTCTCGAGGGAGATATTGCGGTAATGAAATTCCGTGCACTGATGAGTTTACTCGGGCTTGTCCTTGCAGCTTCATTACTCACAACAATCGATTTTGATGAAAATTCATCATTCATTCAGATTGGATTGTGCGTTGTTGGATTAGCATTGATTTTCACGGATTGGTTTGGTAAAGACGACCAGCGTGGATTGAGAAAGGAATTCAATTCCAGACTGAATGCAATGGAAGAAAGAATCCTAGTTCTAAAGAGCAAAGGTTCTGCTGTAGACCAAGCGGCTAGTCTGATAATGACGGCAAGAGAAGAGGGGCACAGAGAACCGGAATGGGGAATGCGTTTACTCAATGAAGCAGAAGAAGACATTGAAAGGTCGCTATCATTGGCAGGAGATGTTGAGGAAATCAAGGGCGATTCACTTGCATCGGTCGAATTGGCAGAAGAAATCGCCCCAATTGCAAAGCGCCCACGTAAAGCATGGGATATGGGCCAAAGAGAAGTTGAATTGGGTAGTTTGCGAGAAGGAGAGGCTTTGTTTAGGCAAGCCAAGCAAAGAGCAAGCGAAATCATCGAATGGTGGCAGAAAGCGGAAGAAGCGATTAGAGAAGCATCTTCTCTACTATCTTCCGCTAAGCACAAGCAAGATGGTCTCGAAGAGATATTGGCTGATGCGAGGAAGAAACTCAATGCCGAGAAGCCGAAAAAAGCCTATGAATTTGCCATGGTAATTCCCGATCAGCTAGTTGCATCCGGTGATGCAATGGTGGCTGCTGAAAAATCTGTTAAAGAGGCAGCTAGACAATTGAAATCAGCCGATGGTATCAACAAAGAATTACTCGAAGAAAGATTGGAGAATGCAGAAACAGAACTCGAACAAGGCAATCACGCTCAAGCCAAAGGTCTCTCTGATGGTATAGTCAGAGAGATCAATGCTCAAAGAGAGGCAATGGACGATGTACGCAGGGCTCTTAGACAGAAAGTGCATCTGGTTTCAGGATGGTCTGAGAGAGAAGATTCCGATGATTGGGATTCACGATTGCTGGAAATTGAGGAGTCTGCGGATGCGCTTGAATGGACGCACGCAGCAGCGTTACTAGAGCGTCTTACCAAGGACTTGGATGTAGAGGGTAAGGCTAGTGACGAAGCTAATGAGTTATTGGAGTACGTCGTTGAGGAATGGAATATTCTGAGGAATCAGTGTGATGCTAGCGGCATCAAGGTGGATGATGATGACAGAAGGTCTGTCGAAGAAGCAATCGCTTTAGCATCTGATGCTCACAAGGCAGGCCGTGTAGATGAAGCGCTTGAGTCACTCGGTTTAGCAGATGGTTTCATGGAGAGACTAAGGCGCAGGGTTTGATTACGCCATCTGCTCTTTCATCTCACATGCTTTGCAAATACTTCCACTACACATTTGTCCACATTTAGGACAATTGATTGGACTAATAGTGTTGAATTTACCTCCTGCTGAAGCATGAAGTTTCTTCAAGTCGTCCGCCATTCGCAGTAATCCATGACGGGTCCCAGGCACATCCGACTCCATCATAGCGATAGTTTCACGATGTCTGAATCTCAATGCGCCTTCCCCATGAGGACATTCCTCATGGTGTATTGGCAAGTTCTTGTGAAGAGCATAGAGATGAATTTCTTGTTCTGGAATCCAGCGCAATGGGACGATTCTCGGAACCATTCCTTCTAGCGGCGTGCTGGTGTGAGGGGCTAGCCTCAGAGTTCTCTCCAAATCACCATTTTGCATATTCATCATTATGGTTTGAGCCATGTCGTCTAGATTATGTCCAAGAGCGATTACGTCTGCGTTGACTCTATCTGCAAGATGATTGATCCCTTGGCGTCTGAAAACTCCACAGTATGAGCACGGGGCCTTCCTCTCTTCTAGCTGAACTATTTTGTCAACAACTTCGTCCATTTCTTTGAATCCTAGTTCTGGATAGGAAACGGTTTCAAATCTAATTCCCAAATCTTCGCACAATTCCCTTGCACATTCCAAGGATGGTGGCCTATAACCTTCGATTCCTTCATCTACGCAACCTCCAACTATTGTTACGTCTCTGCGCTTGCCTAGATTTTCGTGAATCCTTTCCAGCAATACTGCAGAATCCTTGCCTCCAGATATCGCTACTAGGATTGTAGTATGTTCTCCTTTAGGAAGCACTAGTTGTTGTCGAAGAGCCTTGGAAGCCTTCTTCCTTACACTTTCTGCGAGATGTGCTCCACACATCATTCTTCCAGAGTACACTTGGTGATGAATAGCCGGATTGCGACACTTATCGCAACTCGGAACATCAAACAGGCCGCTCATGGTAATTCGAAGAGGTTCTAGGCTTGATGTCAACGGTTCGATTTTCCAATTGAAAAATCAAATTATCAATTGGAAATCTCGAACCAAATCCTGCGTTTGACAGAAAACTAGTTGGCAAAATCAAACAACCCCACAAACCGCCCTACGGGCGTTTGGGAAAGCCAAACTTCTTGAAGCCGTTTTCAACCTGCACCAACTTGAGCGCGCATGATGCAACGCATTTTGACCGGATTTTCAGCCCTACCTGGGGCAGACCAAGCATACATCATTTCTCGAAGAGATGGTTTGGTTGCTGCAGTGGGGAAGAGGGGTCGTGCACCGATGGTTGAACATGCCACCCAAATGGTCCAAGCCATGGACAGACTCGAACAAACGGTTAGTGTCGGAAGAGGCTTGGAAGTTTGGTCAGAAGGAGATGGATTGTATCTCTTGACTCGATTGAGTGAAGATGCAAGCCTAGTCATTTCTGGCAAGAAAGGTGGCAGAATCGCTAGGTGGCGACACGCAGTCGAGTGTGATGTTGATATGCTGAACTCAGTGATGAGGTGATGGACATGTTCGATCTACCATATGGAATGCCAGTTGATGATGAAATCGATGTTAGTGATGGCGTGATATTGCCATTTGAAAACGGTTCGATTACGACTTATTTGGGACGAAGGTCTACTGCTAGCGGCCACCGCATAGTTCGTGCCGGTAGAGTTGTTGGATGGATTGCAGAGCCTGCTAAAGGCAAAGTTTTGCTATGTGGTAAAGCGGCAAAGGATCGCTTAGAAACCCTAGAAATGGACCAACACAGGCTAATCGCTAGGGCTTGGACACAATCCGCTCTTGGTTCTGTAGCCGAGATTGTGCCAGAGGCATTCGAGCACAGTGCGGACATGAGAGGATTGCTTGGTTCTGGAGATTCACTTGAACGCTTGCTATCTAGGGACCTATCGGCAGTTTTAGGAAATCTTGCTCAGCGACCTGAAGTTCGTGGCGGAATAGCCGTCGACTCTGGAATGCTAATCGATGATGCTGGTGATTTACCAGCTAGTGCAGACAAACTTGCAGCGCAAGTAGGTGAAACGCTGGCTGGAAGGAAAGCAATGGCCAGCGATTTAGGATTAGAGGGTGCGGGTCATTGGACTTTGCACACCGGCGATGGTTCGCTTTTACTGGCTGAAGCAGGAGACGTCGCTCTTGCAATTTGGACTGAGGCAGATGTGGACCACAGTCGATTGATTAGCCAAATCGCCGCCCTAATGGATGGACAAATAGACGCAATGGGTTCACATGGTGAAGCACTTACAGATGGTCACGTTGTTAGAGAAGGCAGGGGTGGAACAGATGCAGTTCTTTCAATGCTTACTAGCGCAGTCGAGGAAGGCCTAACCGGGCACTTGACCGCAGGAAAGTCATCGAAGGCAATTCGAGTTGCTTTAGTCAAGGGTGTGCCTGTTGCAATGCAAGCACCGGGTAAAACAAAGGTCGTTGAAGCTGTTAATTCTCTCTGTGAGTCTCGCCGAGTTCTGGCTTTGCACAGACTTCCAGTGGGCACAATTCTGGGTCCAGAATCAGGAAACGTGGTTGACTTCAATTTGGCACAATTTTGTGATGAATTGGCAACAACTCGTACTCGTTCCGAATCACGTCAAGCATTGATCAAACAAATGCTAATGCAATTGTATGGTTTCGAAATCGGCTTGCAAAAATTGCGTAAAGAAAGAACCAGATTCGAATTTGCAATCTCTATTGCAACTCCTTCTGAAGGACTAGCTACTATCGAAACCTCTGCTGGAATAGATGATGGCTTGCGAAGGAAACTTGAGAAGGCAGAGTTACAACTATCACAGGCTAATCAGGAAATTGCTTCTCTGAAAGTAACACTTGAATCAGCGCAAAAATCAGAAAGCGCAGCCAAAGTTAATGCAAATGAAGCAAATCGCCAAGCATCTGATGTTCAAGAGAAAATCGCTTCATACAACCGCACAATTGACCAATTACAACTCGATTTGTCTGCTGCACAGGCCACCGCTGAAAATTCAGAATCTAGAAGTGACAGACTTTCTAAGAGAATTAACGAACTCGAGCATCAACTAAGCGAGAGAGCCGTCGAACTAGCAAGAATCCTTGGTGACAACAAAGCGAGTTCTGAGTTATCTGCTAAGATTGAGGAAATGGCTACCAAGGAGGCAGCATTATCCAGCGATATCGATTCACACTCTGCAACACTGGCAAGCATTCGTTCTCGAATTGAGGATGACCAACGCCGACAGAGGATGATTGAGGAGCAGGTAGAAGCAACTCGAGACAGGCATCGCAGAGCTCAAGGCGAGTTATCCGAATTAGAAGCAAAAATTAGTGATGCTCAATTGACCCTAAGGCAGATTCAAGCAGAATCTAAGTCCGCTAGTGAAAGAACACAAGACGACAGAATCAGACTGACTGAGCAAGAGAATCGTGCATCAATGATCCAATCTGAAATGAGAGAATTGATGGACGAGCGCCGTCAAGTTCTCAAGGAATTAGGCGATTTAGGCGCTAGAAGAGGTCAGGCAGAAGCAGAATTGTCCACTTTGCTAGACCAGGCAGAGGCATTAGCAATTGCTCATGAAGAAGCCCTCTCTGATATCAAGGAAGCAGAGTTGCTGCGTGCTAAGTTATCCGAAGAACCGTTAGCGCAGGCATTGCTTGAGGACGGGGCACAATTCGATGGATTGGGNCCGGTTCTGGAAAGGTTAGAGCATGCTAGAACACTAGGATACTCCGTGTCTCTACTTGACCGTGCTGTAGAACGTGCTTTGCAAGTAATTCAAGGATGTGTAGACCACGTGGCTACAACTCCAAGACACCTTCTTTCCAATGAAGTGATGTCTCTTCTAGAGAGACAAGTTCCACAAACTGCGGGAGCGGTTAGAGGATTAGCAAGATGGTCTGTACAACAGAGACTTGAGCACCAATTAGGTGAAACTGTAACCAGCCTTGTTCTTGACCTTGAGAATCTGCTCGAAGATTACGACCGCTCAGTTACCATGCTTAGAAGAATCAGAAATGTTCTGGAGCAACTTGAGAAACTAGGCGCTCCTTCAGAACAAGTGCAGGCGCTAATGAGCAATACTCGTAGACCTGAATCACTACCTGTTCTAGCAAGAGAAACACGAGCACTGATTCAGAAGGCATTGGATGATATTCATCTTGAAGCAGATATGAGGGATGCAGGATCAGCTGTCAAACTCGAGGCTACAACAAGCGCTCTAGAAGAACTCCTCACACAACTAGACGCCAGTGGCTTTGTCAAAGGCGAAGTTCGTGGTGCATTGTGGGATTTCAAGCGAGATGGTATTCTACCATTCGAGAGAGATTCAGTTCCAGCCGGTGAAAGAGCACCTGTGGATGAGGTCGTTCTTGAGCAGATGAAGGGCGAATTGATCGATGAAGAAGTAGCGGTGGCTGTCGAAGTCAGTGATATTACTGAAGAATGGGAAGAATTGTCTACTCCAGTTGAGGAAGAGTCAGAAGTATCAGTAGAAGATACAGCAGACATGTCCCATGACGATGAAAGAGCGACATTGGAAGAAGAATTAGCTCGATTAGATGCTAGATGGGCTCGAAGAACAGACCCAGTTGAACCAGGAGTAGTTTCAGACTCGGCTTTGGACGAACTCGAAGACTCTCTAGATGGAATTGACTTATGAGGCGATTAAATGAGTTCGACCTACTATCCATTATGGGTTGAAAAACTCCTATTTTTGGGATTGATTGCACTTGGAGTCTATGCTGGCAACGCTCTGCAGGATCACTTAGATGGTGCAAGCCTGATTCTATCTTGGGTCTGTGGAATACCTCTGGTAGTCTTGGTATTGACTGAAGGTATTGGAAGGATAATCCAATCCACTTTTTCGAAGTGATTACTCTCTAGGGGTAAATGAGGACTCGATTAGACCCCATACTCTCTGCCAAGGAACTACAAACCGTAGTAGCGCCATTATTCCTAGGAATAGCAGCGCAGAGATAACTAAACCATATGTTAGAGTCAACTCGATAGATTCACCTACCTGTGAAGCCCATTGCGAGCCAGTGATTCCACCAACCCAATCTAAGAGTACAGAGTGGAATCCTAATGCGATTGTAGTTGCGACTACAGTGAGTGAAAGGAAAACAGCAGTGTGCCTGATGTGTCCGTTCAGCAGGTTGTCCATTTGAGCAACATACTCTGGGTCTCTCTTACAAGATTCAGGTAATCTGTATGCGTACTCTAGTTGGCGAATAACTCCAAACGCTGATTCCTGGAATACCATCATCAAACATGCGATTAGGATTAGAGAGAACTGTTCAGCAGTGACTAAACCGAATACTGTAGGCTCAGAGACAATGATTTCTAGAGTAGTTAGTTGAGAGCCGTAGCTTCCCAATTGAGACCTAATCAATGGGAATGTCAGGATAGCATGAACACCAAGGAATAGCAGAGTGAATCCGATAGACCAAGCAACTCCTCTACGAGATAGGCCCCAAATCCCTCTGGTTCCGGTAATGATTGGTAGCAGGTAAAATGTCAGAATAATTAGTGAAAGCATCATCAACAAAGGCCACTCAAGCAATTTCAAAACATCGTCACCAGGAGCGCCCCATCCATCACCGATGAGTTGCCAAGCGTATCCGAAAGTGAATCTTCCAGCGAGCAAAATGATCATTGTAATGATGAATCCGAGTTTGACTCTCTGCTGGAACTTAGGAGTTTGGAAAGCCAGTACAGCCATTGCTCCTCCAAGGCCCAGTCCTAGGCCCATTGGAACGTAGAATCTAGCTAAGCCATCGCTTCCACTACCGGTTAGCCAATCTGCCAAAGGTAATTCTGTTCCGAGTGCGGTTTCTAGTGTATCGAATAACTGAGTGTGGTCAATGCTTCCTACAACGTAGGTGGATACAACTTCGAGATACATCCACACAAGAGCAAGCGTCGCCAATACCTGTAGAGTAACTATTTGCCACTGTACTCTCAATTGGCGTAGATGCAGGGACCTTGCGCCTTCTCCTTGAGGTGTAACTTCTCCTGCCATGATTTCACCTCAGTATCCTCTAACCTGCAATAGAGCCTGTGATAGGTCCATGTCCGGCATCCAATCAATCACCTGGCTGCCGAAACCAGCCAGAGATGTGAGCCTATTCTGTCTTTCAAGTTTGAGAACTTCGTATGACATTCTAGGAATGCGGCTAACAAGTCGCTCGAAATCAATCGATGATGGTGAAAGAACAGTAACTTCGTGACCTCTTCCCACCAAGTCTCTAACAGCAGATGGAACGGTACCATCACCTTCACATGATGAAATGATGAATACAGGGCTGCCACGGCTGAATCTTGCTGCTAGGCTGTTAGTTACTGCTTGTAGTGGCATGGTTCCACGAGGAGCAACGCCGGCTAGTGACGAGAGGATTTTGAAGTACTGCTTGTCTCCGGTATCAGGAGGTAAGAAGGACAATTTTTCATCATAGATTGTTAGTGAGACCGAATCACGCCGTTTGATGAAGAAGGATGCTAGGCTAGCAGCTGCAACAGTACCCATCTCAAGCGGATTNTTCAGAACAGTTCCTATTCTTGCAATATCTCTGCTATCTAAGATGATGTANAAATCGGTTACAGCGTCTCTACACTTTTCATTGATCATCAAATCTCCAGTTCTTGCAAATGCCTTCCAATTGATGTTCTTGAACGGGTCACCTGGTACATATTCTCTTAGGGAATAGAACTCCGTTCCCGGCCCTGGTGTTCTGAGAGTAGTTGCACCAGTGTACATTTTTGCGGTTCGTGAGCGAATGAATGCTTCCTCAACATCTCTAATNTGAGGGAAGATGATTATGTCAGAGTGGTGGTCTACATACATCTCGTCTACTGAGAGATTGAATGTGTTACGATAACGCAGCGATACCGGGCCGATTGAGTAGTGCCCCCTCAGAGGACAGCGAAGCACATATCGAATTCTTGCACTCTCTCCAGGTTTCAAATTGAGTCTCATTTGATTTAGACCACTCCTCAACTTCATTTCGTGAGGAACGTTGTCATAGACTTCCAATTGCTGTGTTTTGCGCCTGCTTCGGTTTGTGACCAGTAACTCGACATACAAATCGTCACCTTTGTACAAGTTGTCAGCAGATAGGGTTCTCTGAACTTCAACATCACCGTGTCCACTGACCCAGGAATTAACCACTATGAATGCAATGAATGTCACGCCAAGAATCATCATTTGGTGATTGGAAATCATCATTCCAATCAGAATCAATGCGATTCCACCGGTGAATGTGAATGCTGCTTTACGTGTCCACATCTAACTCACCTCAGGTCCTTCCCCAGACCTTTATTCGCTTGACGATAGCTACNGTCTGTTCTAATGAATAGTTCTTATTTTCGAATACGAACTTAACCAATACAGGGTCATTGATCATGCTCTGCAATTCTCTAGCAGGTAAGGAGTCGAACTCTTCTCGAGTCAATCCGTTTTGGTTCCTGACCTTTGATAGGAATACCTGTTTGATTTTATTCGATTTAGCGTAATATGTGTATCGGTTAGCATCTCCGAATCCATAGTAAATGATGCTGAATACGTGTCTCCATGGCTCAGGGTCCTTCTTCTTGAGAAGTACTCCTTCGAATGCGATGAATAGAATCAGGAATAGAAGCAACATAGCCAATCCTTCACCTGTGAAGTAAACTAGNAGGAAGTAAATCGTGTTGTATGATTCAGAAGCGATACTTGGTTGGATATGCCTGCTTTCATCGAAGATAACCATTGCATTGGGTGCTGGTTCAGGAACATCATCAGAAACGCCAGGCTCATTTGTATCGACTAATGAGTCAGCAATGTAATCTAAAGCCCACTTGCGGTTATCATTTCTTGGAATTGACTTGTCAGCCTTGCCGTAATCACCGTCATTGTATCCTTCGTAATCGTATAGCGCGTTAGTAAGCGCAGAACCGTCAGCGATGAATGTAATTCGGCCACCTTGGACGAAATTACAATCTTGTGAGATACATACTTCAATTGACAAATTGAACTGACCCCAAAGGTCAGGAGTCTCTGAGGTTTGCTCGGAACCAACCCAAATTTCACCATCGCCGTTGACATCGATAGTAGCCTCAGCAGAAGTTAGTGCTCTTACCTCTGTTGCGCCCATGCCAGTCTTTGCGTTAGGAATAATGTCGATTCCTGTGATATTGTTCAATAATACTTGGTAGGAAGCATTGTACTGGATTTGACCATCCTTCCAATGCTGTTCACAGACACCAGCATCAGACTTTGCCATGAATCTACCATCGTACAACTTGCAAATGTGTGCGCCGTTGTCTTGAATAGACCATCTGCTGTGGTTTTCAACAGTTGTAGGGTCGAGTGAGGTTCCATCCATTCCACAAGGAGATTCTTGAACGCACATCCACACGAAGTTGTAGTCCAATTCAGTGACATATACTGTATCATACAATTGAACACCCTTGAAGCGAACTCCAAATGCTTCTGCAATAGAAGAAGAATAGCCGAAGTCATCCATGACAAGGACATCACCTCCAGCGAATACGAATTCTTTGATCGCTTCTACTTCGGCAGGTGTATAACCGTCCTCAGCAGCGAATGTAAGGAATCCGTCTGATGAGAATTGAGGTAGTGAGAGAGTGTCCCTTTCAACACCAGCGATGATGAATGTAGTGTTCGCTGGGTCTTCTATATCAGCTAACAAAAGTGGCGATGAAACCAGAGATTTTGTTTCAATCCCCATATCCTTGATATCTTGGCGGAATGCAGACATGTCATTCCAATCATCACCATAAGCAGATTGGCCTTCATTATTGCCAATATTGATGACTTGAGAAACTACGGTTGATAGTAACATTACGAGGACAAACCAGAACGCAATTTGAAGAACTAGTCTTCTTTTGTTAAAGCGCGGCTTTTGGTCCAAACTATCACCTCTAGTACAAGATACAGACAACCGACTCNAACATTGGGTTTAGAAGGTTGTGNACTGATGATAATTTTCTGCTCATCGTCTTAACACGATACGTGCCCCGATTTGAGAGATTTCTTGTGCTGGAACTTGGCAAAAACCGCCATCGNTGGGCCAAGGTAATTTTGTAACGTCGATTTCAGAAATAACTTCGACTAAGATTTCGGTGATTTCACCACTTCTAGGGTCGATTACAATATCAGCTAGATGGCCAAATAACTCGCCGTTAATGTCAACAACAGAGCGTTTTAGATATTCTCCGCTGAAACTCGACATGTATTGTCTCCGCTCCTGTCATTACTCGCAGTTACTTTAGTCACTTCAATCATGCGGCGTCTGCCAAATCACATCGATTCCATTCCGTAACCGGTGTCCCTTGTCCGTTTGATGTTAGAAAGACCAGATGTTAATCTCTCTTCCATCTTGGAGTAATACTCCAGCATCTCCGGAGTTACAGTTGGGCGAACTCTAGAGATCGCTTCCTCAAAGTGACCCTTGGTTACTTTCTTCTTACCGGCACGCATTGCAATCAGTGCTGCTTCACGGCAAACGGCTTCGATATCAGCACCGGTGAATCCTTCCATACCACCTAGTATGTCTTTCATCGAGAATGTGGAAAGTGGCATATCTGCAGAGTGTATTGCCATAATTGATTCTCTTGCAGGCTTGTCTGGAGGTGGTACATGCAATACTCGCTCGAACCTTCCACTTCTGAGTAGTGCTGGGTCGATCATTTCCGGTCTGTTTGTTGCAGCGACGATGATAACCTCGTCCAGGCTTTCAACGCCGTCCATGCTAGCAAGCAATTGATTTACAACTCGGTTTGCTACATCCGAGCCACCAGATTGAGAGTTGGAAGAACGCATACCTGCAATCGACTCAAACTCATCTAGGAAGATAATCGAAGGTGAAGATTGCTTTGCTTTCTTGAAAATCTCTCGAATAGCCTTCTCAGATTCACCAACCCATTTCGAAATTAGTTCTGGACCTTTAATCGAAATGAAGTTCGCCTTCGCTTCATTAGCAATAGCCTTGGCAAGTAGTGTTTTTCCTGTCCCTGGTGCACCGAAAAGGACGATTCCTCGGGGTGGTTTGATTCCGAAATGCTCGAACAGCTCAGGTTTGGTTAGTGGCCATTCGACACTCTCCTTCAAGCGGTCCTTGATTTCAGTTAGGCCACCAACGCTCTCCCATGAAACATCGGGGATTTCAACATAAATTTCACGGAGTGCGCTTGGTTCAATCTCTCGTATTGCTAAGCGGAAGTCATCCATTCTAACTTCCATCTTTTCGAGTACTTCTGGAGGTATTGTTTCCTCATCAAGGTCAATTTCAGGCAGATATCTTCGCAGAGCCTTCATTGCAGACTCTCTTACTAACGCTGCTAGGTCAGCACCTACGAATCCATACGAATTCTCCAGTACCCAATCAACATCGAAATCGTCAGCAATTGGCATCTGTCTTGTGTGAACGTCTAGGATTTCTTTCCTTCCTTCTCGGTCTGGGACTCCAATTTCGATTTCTCTATCGAATCTACCTGGTCTTCGCAAAGCAGGGTCCATGGCGTCTCTTCTGTTCGTAGCACCAATGACGATGACATTATCTCGTCCTTGCATACCGTCCATCAAGGTTAGCATTTGTGCAACGACTCTGCGTTCTACTTCTCCGCTAACATCTTCACGCTTCGGGCAAATAGAATCTATTTCGTCAACGAATACAATTGCAGGTGCATTGTTTGCGGCTTCATCGAAAATCTCACGCAACTGCTTTTCTGATTCACCATAGTATTTGGAAATAATTTCTGGACCATTAATCGAAGTAAAATGCGCATTGGTTTCAGTCGCAACCGCCTTCGCAATCATTGTCTTTCCAGTTCCGGGTGGGCCGTGCAGAAGAACACCCTTTGGCGGGTCTATGCCTAGGCGACGGAACAACTCAGGGTGTTTCAGCGGAAGTTCAATCATTTCACGAACCTTCAGCAATTGACTGCCAATTCCACCAATGTCTTCGTAGGTTATTCCTTGAGATTGGCCTACGTCGTCATCATCAATGGCTTCATCTTTGATTACAATATCAGTATCTGAGTTTACTTGAACGATTCCTTTTGGATTTGTTTGCAAAACTGCGAATGGCAAAGCTTCAGCGAATAACGTCATACCAGGAATGAAGATTCTATCACCAGCAACAACAGGTCGCTTGTTCAGGCCTCTCCTAGCGAATCCTTCAATGCCAGGGCCGAACTTGACTTTCTGCTTGTTTGCCATAACTGGAGACAATACTAGTTTTGTGCATATCTTTGCCTCGACTTTTGAGACAGTCACTCTATCTCCTAGACTTACACCTGCATTCTTTCTGATGATTCCATCGACCCTGATAATATCCATTTTTGCATCTTCCGGCCTGCTTCTCCAGTAGATTGCAGCCGTCGAGCGATTCTCACCTTTAATCTCGATTATATCACCCGGCTTTAGGTCCAGATCATTCTCTCCACTAATGCGTGCTCTACCGTGACCAACATCACTTGGTATAGCCTTTGAAACCTTCAACGAAATAGAATCACTATCTTCACTAGCCATGGGTAAACCCCTCCGAGTGTTCTATCTTCGCAGTCGGTATCACTTTAATCCATGGATTTATCCTAAATGCAAGACTTATGTTCTGATTCCATGACGCATNGACCATGGCGCATATCTTAGAAGCCGGACTCGAGTTCATGGACAACAGCAATCCTGACAACCTTCCTAAGGTTAAGGGTTACAACATAATTAACGGACAACTAACCTCATCCTCAGACGGTTCAACCTTCATTAGCAAGAATCCAGCCNTTCTTGCTGACGAGTTGGGAGAATTTCCTCTTTCCACCAGAGATGATGTACATGCTGCAATCGCAGCAGCTCGCTCTGCTTTGACTGGCTGGGCAGCAACTCCTGCACCTACTCGCGGGCAAATTATCGGAAACATGGGTCGCTTATTGATGGAGTACAAGGACGATTTAGTTCGATTACAGGCACGTGAAATAGGTAAAACTCTGAAAGAATGTGGTGGAGAAATCCAAGAAGCGATTGACACTTGTTTGTTNTTCCAATCAGAAGGCCGCCGACTGTATGGTCAAACTGTCAACTCCGAATTGCCAGATAAGGAATTGTTCACCTATCGCCGTCCTCTCGGTGTCTGTGGAATTATCAATGCATGCAATTTCCCTTCTGCAGTTCCATTTTGGAAAATGATCCCTGCGATTATTTGTGGTAACACCTGTGTTTGGAAATCACCCCAAGATTCTCCTTTGCTTTCATTCGCATTAGCACGTGTAATGCATCAAGCAGGATTGCCAGATGGAGTCATCAATTTGGTTCACGGCAAAGGTAGTGGAGCAGGACAATACATCGTAGACGCTGTCGACGAGGGACTAATCAACAAGATTTCATTCACTGGAAGTACTGAGGTCGGCAAGGCGATCGGAGAAGTGTGTGGAAGAAACCTAGTATCTTGCAGCCTAGAATTGGGAGGTAAGAATCCGCTGGTAGTTATGCCTTCAGCAGACATCGACAATGCTGTTGCTGGAGCCTATTGGGGAGGTTTTGGTACCGCTGGACANAGGTGTACTAGCCTTGGAAATCTAATTATTCACAAGGACATTTACGATGAATTCATGGAGAAGTTCATGGCTAAAGTCAAGAGCACCAGAATCGGTGACTCCCTAAAGCATGCAGACGTACTTTACGGATCTATGCTATCTGAGAAGTATGCTGTAGATTTCTTGAAAGGAATCGACATGGTTGAAGCAGATGGGGCAACCAAGCTTTGGGGCCAAGGACGTATCTCTACAGGCAACACTCCTGAGAACTTCCAGGGAACTCCAGAAAGCGGAGTATTCATGTGGCCTCACGTTTATGCAGATGTCACTGAAGACATGAATTGCTTCCATGAGGAAATATTCGGTCCAGCCGTCACCGTTGTAAAGGCAGATGATTTCGAACATGCCCTGCATCTTGCAAACGCAAGCCCATACGGTCTATCCAGCGCAATATACACCAACGACCGCCTTGAAGCATATCGTTTCAAGACTGGAATCAAGGCAGGAATGACAGGTATCAACAACTCGACAACTGGTGCTGAAGCACACTTGCCATTTGGTGGTGTCAAGGGTAGCGGTAACGGAACCAGAGAATCTGGAATTTGGGTTATCGAAGCATACTCTTACTGGCACGCAGTCAACGACGAATTGTCTGGAAAACTGCAACTAGCACAGATGGATGTCGATGAGATTGAGATGGTCGAAGCAGAAGTTGACTACTCTTCACTGGCATGAACACGAGCCGAACAGGTCAAAGACCCCATCGTTACTCGCACAAAATATCCGCCCCCTACAGGGGGCGCGGTTGGTGTACCTAATGGGAGACGGCCTCAAGTTACCGATGCTAAATGGCATGGGCAGAACTGATAGAATTGACAAGTGGTGGGCACAGCCTGCTGTAATGGGAATAGGTCTTACGTTGGCCGTTTTGTGGACACTGTGGCGGGTCGTATTTTTCTCTGACCACATCGATTACAATGTTAATGGCGCACACGTCATTTCACCGATGTTTTCTCCGAATGTCCTTGAGTGGGACATGTTCTCTGGATGGGACCATCCTTCGTGGGTTAACGCAGCAGTTCTAATTCTCTGGATCCCTTTCTCCTTCAGAGGAACATGTTACTACATGCGCCGTGTTTACTACCGAACATTCTTCGCAAGCCCTGTTGCTTGCTGGGTCGATGAGCCTGAAATCAACAAGAAAATCGGCTACAAAGGCGAGAAGAGGCTGTTCATCGTAAACAACCTACACAGATATTTCCTGTACATGGTAATTCCAATTCTACTAATCAAGTGGTGGGATATCACTCACACAATGACGTTCTCAAATGACGGATATGGTATCTCTGGCGGTACTATCATCCTAACTCTTGAAGCGGTCTGTTTGACATTTTACGTAACTTCTTGCCACGCTCTAAGACACCTGGCTGGTGGAATGCTAGACCGCTGGGCTAGTGGCATCTCCAAACTAAGAGGCGCACTATTCTCGAAGATTAGCATAATCAACAGAGACCACGGATTCTGGTTTTGGATTTCATTGGTCCTTGTATTCGTCGGAGATGCATGGACAATCGCTTGTTCAAAGGGCATGATAACTGATTTCAGTCTTGTCTTAATAGGAGGTGCATGATATGTCAGAAGAGTTCACATCTCACGAATATGATGTAATTGTCATCGGAGCCGGGGGGGCGGGTCTTCGTGCAGCTATCGAATCCGCAAGAAGCGGTGCAAAGACTGCAATCATAACGAAGTCTCTGCTCGGTAAAGCGCACACTGTAATGGCAGAAGGTGGCTGTGCTGCAGCTCTTCAGAACGCTGACCCTCGTGACGGCTGGAAGGTGCACTTCCATGACACAATGAAGGGAAGCAAGTGGCTTGCAAACTGGCGTATGGCAGAGTTCCACGCTAAGGAGGCACCTGACAGAGTTCGAGAACTTGAGCAATGGGGAGCAGTCTTTGATAGAACTCCAAAGAATGTAATCAACCAGAGAAACTTCGGTGGTCACACTTTCCCAAGACTTGCGCACGTTGGAGACGCAACAGGACTAGAGATTATCAGAACTCTACAGGAAAGAGGAATCCATGAAGGAATCGACATATTCACAGAATACACTGTTCGCCACCTTCTGAAAGAAGGCGACAGAGTGACAGGATGTGTAGCCTACACTAGAGTAGACGGTGACTTCCACGCATTCTCTGCTAAATCCGTAGTTCTAGCAACCGGTGGAATCACCAGGTGCTGGTCGGTATGTTCTGGTTCATGGGAATACACTGGAGATGGACACGCACTCGCATTGTGGGCAGGAGCAGAACTTCGTGACATGGAGTTCGTTCAATTCCACCCTACTGGAATGGTTTGGCCGCCTTCAGTTAGAGGAATCCTAGTTACAGAAGGTGTTCGTGGAGAGGGCGGTAGACTCCTAAACAAAGACAATGAACGCTTCATGTTCAATTATGTTCCAGAAGCTTTCGCTAGAGACCACGCTGAGACTATCGAAGAGTCAGACCAATGGGTCGAGGAAGTAGTATCGGGCAAACTAGCAACAGTTCGCCGTCCTCCGGAGTTGTTGACTCGTGACGTAGTTGCCAAGGCGATAAATAGCGAAGTCAAAGCAGGTAGGGGAAGCCCTCACGGCGGAGCATTCTTGGATATTTCACATCGTGGAGAAGAAGCAATCTTGGCAAAGCTACCTTCTATGCACCATCAATTCAAGGAATTGGCCGGCGTTGATATCGCTAAGGAGCCAATGGAAGTCGGTCCAACCGCTCACTACGTAATGGGTGGAGTTGTTGTTAATGCTGAAACCCAAGAGACCACAGTTTCTGGACTGTATGCTTGTGGTGAAGTCGCTAGCGGCCTGCACGGAGCAAACCGCCTTGGTGGCAACTCACTGTCAGACCTAATCGTATTCGGTAAGAGGGCTGGTGAGCACGCAGCAAAGCAAGCTGCTGACTTAGCACAGCCAAGCATCGATGAATCCCAAGTACAATCTGCAATCAAGGAAATGGTTGCTCCTCTAGAAAGAGGCGAAGGTGAGAACCCTGGCCTAATCTATGACGCTATGCGAGATATGATGCAAGAAAAGGTTGGAATCATCCGTGTCAAGGATGAATTAGAATCCGCTTTGGAGGATTTGGAGGACTTCTCAAAGAGAGAGCAAACATGCTTCCCCGGGACCAGTAGAAAATACAACTCAGGATGGCATCAGGCACTCGATTTGAAGAACATGGTAGACATCTCAAAGGTTGCAACTATGGCTGCACTTGCTAGAGAAGAAAGCCGTGGAGGGCACACACGTGACGACTTCCCAGGACACGAAGATGAGTTCTGGGGTAAGAATCTCAACATCTGTTGGATGGAGAATGGTGAAATCAAGATCCGCCAAGAACCGGTTGAAGAGATTAGAGACGACCTCAAAGAAGCTCTTCAAGAAGTTAAGGACATGATTGCTGAAAGAGCAGCAGAACAGGGAGGTGGCAATTGATGTCACTGAAAGGTAAAACTCAGAAATTCAAGGTCCTTCGTGGAGAAGGCGATGGGGCAGAAATGGAAGATTATGAACTCGAATTAGACGAGGGAATGGTTGTTCTAGACTGCATGCACAGAATTCAGTATGAACAAGAACCAGACCTTGCGGTTAGATGGAACTGCAAAGCTGGAAAATGCGGTTCCTGCAGCGCAGAAATCAATGGACGTCCACGTTTGATGTGCATGACCAGAATGTCAGATGTTGTTGCAGAAACCCCTGTTGGACAGCCGATTGAAGTGCGTCCGATGAAGACCTTCCCCCACATCAAAGACTTGGTCACTGATGTTTCTTGGAACTACGATGTCGCTCAGAAAATCAAGCCAATCAAAGGTCCTGAAGAGCCTAATTGGGAGTTCAACCAACATGAAGCACATCGTGTACAACAGTTCAGAGAGTGCATTGAGTGTTTCCTTTGTGTAAACACATGTCACGTTCTAAGAGATCACCAATTATTCGATGAATTCGCAGGTCCTCGCAATCTAGTCAGACTAGCACAATACGAGATGCATCCGCTTGATGAAGAAGACAGAATCCCGGAAATCAAGAAGGAATTCGGTGTAGAATACTGTAACATAACAAGATGCTGTACTGAAGTTTGCCCGGCTGGAATTCAAATCACAGATGATGCAATTATCCAGCTCAAGGAGAGAGTTGTAGACAGGTACTATGACCCGCTACAGCGCATCTGGAGAGTCATCACTGGAAACAAAGTCAGAATGTGAAAATCACTAGGTGATTTCATGGGTAGTGAAACCAGTCTTGAAGGTGACTCTGTCGTAGATTCATCATTCGCATCAAGGCTATTCCAGCCAGGAAATGATAGGTTAGGCTTCATCCTATTCCTATGCTCACTTATTCTTTGGGCCGAGGGCAGAAATCTTCGTTCAGTAAATGTCATTCTGGTCATTATTGCAGTATTTTGGTTAGCAGTTAACCTCTTGGCAAAGACAAAATTATTCACAAAGAAAGAGAAGGATTTGCAAAAGGTTAGTCGTAAAAGGAAACTCAAATTATTGTCATTGATTATCGTAGTATTAGTTGCAATAATGGTTCTTGCAACAACAATAGCTGTCAATTTCTCCGAAGATTTTGGTGGCGATGTCCCAGAATACGATTCACCCAATTACAAGGATGGCGCATTCGAGAATGTCGAAACTACTACTTTGTCAAATGATGAAACATCAACTTGGGATACCCTTGGTCAATACATGGTTAGTGACAATTGTCGCTCACCAGACGAGGTTTTGCCTTCGCAAGAGTTCAGTTTGAAAGACTTGGAAGAAGGTCAGTTTAGTGTGTCTTGGTTCGGTCATTCAACCGTTTTATTACACACAAATGAATTTTCGATAATCACTGACCCTGTGTTTAGCACAGGCGGCGCCGGCCCTCTATCACTCGGGCCTAGCCCATTCCCTTACGAACATGAATACACTGTGGATGACTTACCTGAAATCGATTACGTGTTTATTTCTCATGATCACTACGACCACCTTGACAAGAATACAGTCAGGGAATTGTCAGATTCAAAGTTCTATGTTCCACTTGGGGTGAAGTACCACCTCATCGAATGGGGAATAGATGAGGATAATATCCTGGAGTTTGACTGGTATGATGAAACAAATGTGTCAGAGGATTTGTTTGCAGCATTTGCGCCTTCACGCCACTTCAGTGGAAGGGGAGTAACAGATAACAGTGCGACCCTTTGGGGTTCTTGGATTTTCAAGTTCTATGGTAAGAGCATCTATTTTAGTGGCGATACTGGATACATGGAGGAATTCAAGAACATCTCAGCGATATACGGGCCATTCGATTTGGCATTCCTTGATTCAGGCCAATACAACGTTGCTTGGGAACATGTGCACATGCTTCCTGACCAGATGGTTCAGGCAGCAATAGATTTGAACGCATCAGTTTCTATTCCGATTCACATTTCAAAGTACGAATTAGCTCTGCACCACTGGTATGAGCCAATGGAATTAGTTTCGACTTATGGTGCAGAGCAGAATGTAACAATCGCTACGCCAATGCTTGGTAGCACCTTCATTTTCGGAGAAGAAGTCCCACAGGATACATGGTGGCGTGGCGTTACAGAATGCACAGATCCATTCCTTGACGACTACCCTCTGGTTGAATATGCCTTGATTTACACAAATGTTATTGGAATTCTGTGGCTTGTAGTCCCTCGAATAAAGAATCGAGAACCCAGCTCAGAAGAAGATTAATTCATTCGCATGGATAGTGTTTAGAAAGGGAGTTTGGTTATTGGGTAATCACATTGAGAGGAAGAACGCGATGGGAGCCACGATGGGGAACAGATATAGGTATATTTTCAGGTCATCTTTCAGATCCCACCACTTCTCTGTCATGTTAGAGGATGGGGTATTCGAACTATTAAATCAAATCCCGGTAAAAGCAGTTCAAATGGCTCGATTCCGACAGACGGAGTTCGTAACGTACCCATGCGAACGGGTAACTGGTTGTGCGTGATGTTCAGTCACAGCAACTCTTCTCAAGAGCGTCCTGTGCACAGAAGCAAGTCTTTGCTGGAACAATGTCTGCTCTGGAACTTCTCTCTTTGAATAATGCGGTGACTTCCTCTAGTTCGCCAGAGGTGTCTTGCCTTGCTTCTAGACATAGCTTCAGACCCAATAGTCCCCACATGTTGTCTTTCCACAACTTGATGTCTGCACGGTATACTTCCTCTGCTTC
>PBXT01000032.1 GCA_002727695.1 Methanobacteriota archaeon
TCGAGCATAAATGTGGCAATCAATCCAATAATTCCGAGTGGCGACCCCATCAACATCAATCGCATGATTCCTAATTTGGCCTGAAATCGATCCACTTTGGATAGGTATTCATCGATTTCTGTTGAATCTAATCCGAAAGCAACAGCTTCAGCTTTATCCAACAGATTTAGATCGTACTTGATGTGAGCAATTCCTCCTGTTGCAGTTCTCATCACATCTTCTCCTGAATATTTTCCAGGCATTAACTTTCGCCACTTTAGCAAAACGTTGTGTTTGAGCGCTTGACGAATCATTGGAAGATTTGTGTCGTTTTTCCAAAGCATAGCCTCACTGAATGGAATTGGAACTGGCATCATTCCATCAAGTTCGAAACGTGGAATTCCAATTGTATTGTAACTGTGCGGTGCTCTCCACAAAGTATTGGTTTTCAGAGTGTCCTCTACTTTTTTCAGCCTATCATTCCAGCCATACTCATCTTGAGGTGTATCCCAGTTACCATTGATTAGAGTCTTGTGAAGTTCTGCCAATGATTCTGCTGTTACTTCTGCTGCATCTGTTTTTGGATAAACCAAAATGTGATCTCCATCTCTATCAAATCCAGCAAAGGGAAGTAGCAAATGAGCATCCAATGCATGTCTAAGTTGGGGATTTCTCCAAAGCCGAGAGGTTTGCTTTCCTGTCGGAATAGGTACAATCAATGCCTTGTAATCACCAATATCGTACCACATTCCGATTCTAGTTTCCTTGATCAGTTCCATTTTCTGGGCCTGTGGCCAGTCGCCCCAGGCCCCCTCGAGACCATTCCACCATTCGATAGAAACTTCGGGAATATGCAATGGCGTCGTGCCCCAGGAAGTCGTGATTGAGTCATCACCGTGACTCAGAGCGACACCTTTCGGCCACCATGGTCGACCCTCCATGTTAGGGCCGAAGGGTCGGTGGGGATTAACTCAAACGGTTGAAGTGGATGGGATGGACAGAGGGGGCGATGAGATGGGTATCAGTAATCGCCTCGGTGATGTACTCGGTAGTGCGGTAGAGTCGAAATTACTTCGAGAAGTCAAACAGCATCCAGAGAAAGTCAACCATCTAGCAATTATCATGGATGGAAATCGTAGATTCGCTTGGTCTAAAGCTCTCAAAACCGATTTAGGGCACAAAATGGGCAAACTGAAGTTAGAACAAGTTCTTGACTGGGTACTCGAATTGGAGATTGATTATTTCACAGTATACGCGTTGTCTACAGAAAATCTCAATCGACCGGCAAACGAATTGGAAGGGCTGTTCAAACTCTATGTTGAGGGACTCAAGGACATTGCTGATGATGAAAGAATTCATGAAAACAAAGTCAAAGTCCAAATCATCGGAAGGAGAGAACTCCTTCCTGAGTCAGTTAATGAAGCAATTACTTATGCGGAAGAGAAAACCTCGGACTATGACAACTACACATTCACAGTCTGCCTCGCATACGGCAGTCGCGAAGAAATGTTAGGGGCAATAAAGAGCATTGCTAAAGACCATTCCTCTGGGGATTTATCTCTAGATTCAATCGATGAGGCAGAGGTTAGTCGCAGACTTTACACAGCAGAAATGCCGGACCCTGACCTTGTTATTCGCACCTCGGGTGAAGAGCGAATATCCAATTTTTTACTATGGCAAATGGCTTACTCTGAACTGTACTTTACCGATGTTTACTGGCCATCTTTTTCTAAGAAAGAGTTGCTAAAAGCCATTCAAACATATCAGGCACGTAGGCGAAGATTTGGTGAATAAAATGTCTGCTTGTGATGAATGTGGCCAGTGGGCACAGCCATCTTTGGCCGTTGATGCTGTTGTTGTCAAAGAAGGGAAGGTGCTGCTGATTCGCAGAGGTAAACAACCTTGGAAAGGCATGTTGGCATTCCCGGGCGGATTCGTTGACAAGGGAGAGGACCCTGAGGTTGCTGCAGTCCGCGAATTGAAAGAAGAATGCGGCCTTGATGGAGAAGTAGTGCGATTGCTCTGTGTCAAGGGTGACCCAAATAGAGACCCAAGGGGGCATGTAATTTCGATTGCATATGTCGTTTCTGCGGATGGAGAACCGACTGCGGGAGACGATGCAGCCAGTGCTGAATGGTATGACATTTCACAGGTCAAGCAAATGGCGGGTGACCATCTTTCAATCCTTGAGGAGTTCAAGAATCTCTAGCCTAGTATTTGGCCAACCTGGTTCTTCTAAAGCATCGGTCAAATGGATGCCAGCAAGCCAAGCAGCTAGAATTGATTCATCGTGTTCTTTGGCAATGAATAATGGATATCCATCATTCACTAATCTGTCCAAGAATCCTCTACATGCTTTACTAACAAGCAATGTTGGAAGTCCAAGTAAAACGGCTTCACTAGCCAAAGTCACGGACTGAGTTATGACTCCATCCATACCCGACATGGTTGTGGTTAAATCCCAAGGATTTCCATCAACCTCATTTTCATCAGCGTAACTCAGATCTAAACCATTTAACCAATCCTCTGGAATCGATAATATCTCATCACTATCGTGGATTCCATCACCTTGCAATCTCCTGGTCAGAATCTTTGGAGGGTCAGAGATTGAAGATGGCCTCATGTGAGGTTGTAGGTGAACGTGGCCATGCAAACCATCTATTCGATGAAAATTGCATTTCTTTTTCATCAACGGACCGGCTAATGAATCGATGAAATGGTTGGGAATAATGACGTCTGTCGGTGTTGCTAATCTGTGTGCTAAATGGTTGATTTCAGTATCTGTGATGTAGATTCTTTTTGCTTTACGAGGGGCCACTCTCAATTCTAGAGGCGCACCAATGCTGACAACTTTTGATACATTTTTGAGAGCCTTTTTCGATGCTCTGCTGCGCTTCCAAGCTTTCTTCCATCTACCTTTACCCACGGGCCTAGGAACCCAAACCGTCTTCCTACGAGGCAAGTGACCATCACAATATTCGATCATCGAGCGTACTTCGACTCTATCACACGCAATGATGACATCATCCACCGAAGATAACTCCCGCATTAATGGAGCTAAAAGGCGAGCATGTGCGGGATGATCTATCACCCAACCAGTCGCCATGTACCATCGAAAGTGACGGGCTATTTTGATGTGCCACCGTTTAGTGCCCTTGTCATGGCGAAGAAAGCGATTAGTGTACCTGGAAGCAAATTGTACGGACCTTACACTCCCGGAGTGATGGCAAATGGAATGATTTGGCTATCCGGCCAAATTGACGTAGAAGCAGGCGATGATACCGCGTCACAAACCGCTGGAGCACTTGCGAAAATTGATGCTTTACTTGAGGCCGCTGGCGTAACAAAGGATGCTGTGTGCTTTGCACAGGTGTTGCTGGATGACATTGGTGATTTCCAAGAGATGAACGAAGTCTACGGCGCTTGGGTCGAATCTATGGAAATTAAGCCCGCTAGAGCCGCATTCGAAGCGGGAGCGTTGCCCGCTGGTGCGAAAGTAGAGATTGTAGTTCAGGCAATAGACAATAACCTTTGATGAGTGAGATTAATGCCAGGCACACCTTACCTCGAAGAAGAACCAAGAGGTTTGCTAACTTGGCCTAAATTACTGAAAATTGGCGTTCCAATTCTAACCGCCTTGACAGCGGTGGCATGGTGGAATGAACTCCTCCTAGAATGGGGGATTCTCCTAACGTTATCATTGACAATCTCATTTTTCACAAGGAGATGAAATACATACGAGAAGACCCGCAGGCCTACAATATGGGAGAGTGGCCAGNACACTGCTTCAAGGCCTACGATATCCGTGGCTTGTCAGGGGAAGAGTTGTCTGACGAGTTCGCATACAGACTAGGTCGTGCAATGGCGGCATACCTTGACTGTTCATCTTTTGCCGTTGGCAGAGATATTCGTGAATCAAGCCCTGGTTATGCATCTAACCTTATCCAAGGATTGGTTGATTCGGGAGTAAAAGTTCTAGATTTAGGAATCGTATCGACTGGTTGCTTGTACCACGCTTGTTGGACGTTACAAGTTGATGGAGGAGTAATGGTCACAGCATCTCACCTTCCTATGCCTACGCATAATGGATTCAAAATGTGCAGAGGTACTCTACCTCTAGCAGGTGAAGAAATTCAAGAATTGAAGGATGTGTTCTTGGCTGGAAATTTCAAAGATGGAAATGGAGAGCGTATTGANCACCCTCACGAAGATACGTATCTAGAGGCAATAGTTGCCTCCACTGGAAAATTAGCTAGACCNGTCAAAGTTGCAGTTGATTGCGGAAATGCAGTTCCTGGTCCAGCAATGTCAAAATTGTTGGATATGATTGGAGCTGAACATATCGACCTATACTGCGATTGGGACAATACTGAACCTAATCATGGAGCAGACCCTACTCGNGAATACAACATGGTAGATCTCGCCAAAGTTGTAACTGAAAACGGATGTGAAATGGGCCTAGGCGCGGATGGTGATGGAGATAGAATTGGAGCTGTTGATGAAAACGGTGATTTCGTTTATCCTGACAGATTAATCGCTTTACTTGCAGAAGATGTAGTCGGTAAAGAAGCCGGCAAAGATCTGCTAATCTATGATGTCAAATGCTCGATGAATGTTGAGAAGGCAATCGTTTCTGCAGGAGGTAGGCCAATGATGGCAAAGACCGGCCACTCCTTCATGAAGCGGGTTCTTGCTGCTAACTCTGATGCACTAATGGCTGCTGAGATGAGTGGTCACATTTTCATGGCAGACCGAGGATGGTACGGGTTTGATTGTTCACTATACAATGCTGCAAGGATTCTCGAACTATGGTCGAGGCGTGAAGGGCAATCATTCAGTTCTGAACTAAACCGGCTTGCACCGAATCTTCCAACCACAGGGGAAGTCAAAGTTCCATGTTCTGAAGAGGAAAAGTTGCAAACCGTTGCTGCGATTACTGAAGCGTTCTCTGATTACGAATCTTCAACCATTGATGGCGTGCGAGTTCGATTCAATGATGACAGTGGCCAGCAAAAGGGTTGGTATCTAGCAAGAAAGTCCAACACTGAGCCAATTCTAGTNATGNGNGTNGAAGCGAACGACAAAGAAACTCTTGATGAGATTCTTGCTATGATCGATGAAAGAGTTTCACCAATAATCAACATCAGCAAACTACTGAATTAATCACTCATTTGCTTCGATTTCATATTTCAGTGAAATCAATTCCCATACGTAGGAAATTTGCTCGCCATTGTCATTTGATTGTTGGCCTGGAGCCAGACAGTTTCTTTTGTTTACATCTACTGAAATCTGTAAGATATGCTGTCCAAAACCAATACCATCATTATTATCTAACTTCTCTTTAATTTCTGATTCACTCATGTTCGACACATTAGTGTTAACTATAGTTGAATCGTNCCATAGAATGCTCACTTCATCACCGGATGAGNCTTGCTCTGTGGTATGTAAATCGGAGTGCATCAAGTGTCCCGAAACATCATCATCAAGGGGTTGTCCCGGGCCACATGTAGGTGGTGCTGATTCATCATCTGTAAATGTCAATATTGCTCTAACTCCAACAATATTCTTACCCTCAATTTCACTATTAATTGAATCTGAGTTGGACGACAACTCAAGAGTATCACCATCATTAACATACTCTTCTCCACTACCCAATACATGATAATCATAAGTTCCTGTTATCGTGTAATTTCCTACTGGGCCAGATAGTTTAACTTCGTCAACATTGCTCGCTGCATAGTTGAAGTAAACTGGGAATGCTATTGCGAAAAATACCATTCCAGCTACCAGAATTTGTGTTCTTTGGTCGGTTTTTAGGTCATCCATGAATGCCATAATTTCGCCTCCGATGTTATTGCTGTACAGGTGGTAGTTTCCAAGGGTTTTGGTTCATTTCTTCTCCCACTTGGTCAATCCCAACTTAGCAAAAGCCTTGCGTGACCGTCTGAAAACAGGCAGCAGATAGCCAATTCTACTACGTTCTCCAAACGACCATTTCCATGGGCAGCGAGGAAGTGATTTGGCCCATTGGCGAATCAATCCCATCGCTTCTTCATTTCCTTGACCACCAGGGATAGTCCATGCGGTCATGTTGATTGCTCCGGCACTACCTTTGGTCTCGGCCCAAGAGTGCATTTCCAGTCCTTGTAGCGGGCCTTCCATTAATTCTAAACCGAGTGTTCTCGCACTCTGTGCCATTGGAATAATGATCGCAAACCGGTCGACTAAGCGACTCCCTTCATGGGTTGTAATAGGCCAACCATTTGATTCTGCAATCAAACGGAAAGCTTTGACATTCTCAATTGGAGAGGTTGAAACCTCGAGAATGAACTCTTTGCGCTTGAGCATTAACTAAACCCAAATGGTATGATATGAAGAAGGTAGGGGTGCATTCCTCAAACGAATGCTGGAAAGGCCACAAGCCTCCCCTCGCAAGGAGGGGAGGTTGTGGATGGTCCATTCACGGTCTGTCCCGCAATCCCCAGCCCAACTATGTGGGCGAGGNTGACCACGGACTGTGGACCGCTTGGGTAACCGTAACTGGACCCTGCTCACGCTGATGGCCAAATTGGCCCACGTGTTCTATTGGATCAGTTCGATTCAATCCTGACTTCAGCCGAAGAGAGAGCCTAGACCCTCGAAGCCGCCACCGTCGTCTTCTTCCTCTTCTTCCTCTTCTTCTGCAGGTGCAGCGTCAGCGGAAGCAGCAGCTGCAGCAGGTGCAGCAGCAGCAGGGGCAGCAACAGCGGTAGCCATAGCTTCAGCGATGTCAACACCGCTTAGTGAAGCAACTAGTGCCTTCACACGGGCAGCGTCTACATCNACACCTGCAGCCTTTAGGACTGCAGATACAGCGTCGTCATCAATTTCTTTTTCAGCAGAGTGCAGAAGCATTGCAGCGTATACGTACTCCATTCATTTTCACCTCAATATTTTTTCTTTTCAGCCGAACAAGGACCCAAGGCCGTCGAAACCGCCTTCTTCCTCTTCTTCTTCTTCCTCTTCAGCCTCGGCAGGGGCTTCATCGGTGCTCGGAGCTGCTGCCGCAGCAGATGCTGCAGCAGAAGCGGCTGCGCCAAGAAGTTGGCTTAGCTCTTCGTCGAGTGCGTCAGCAGACAAGGATCCCGCTAGGCTCATTGCGCCACGGTTTGCTCGTCCGATTAAGTGCGGCATGGTCTTTGTAGTGACGATTGCCGCTTCCAATGCCAATGCAAGCGCTTCTCCGCTCGCCTTGGAAATGAGTGTAGGTGTTGTCTGTGATGTGAACCAACTGATGTTACATGCAAGGTTGAATGCACCTGCTCCAAAGCTGATTAAGTCAGCCTCGAATTGCTCATAGTCGATATCAAGAGTTGCTGGCTTGAATCTGGTTCCATCTTCGATAGTTCCACATAGTCTCAAACCGGTTACGATTGGGTTAATTCCAATCTTAGAGAGCATCAAACCAAGGTCCCCCTCGAATACTTCTCCTTCTTTTAGGATGGTAACTTTCTTTTGAATTTCAACGGAACCTTTGACAATCTTAGCAGGGATTCCCACAGAGTTCAATTCACCGACAATTGGACCAGGAGGCATTCCTGTGTCCATCTTCTCAACGACAATGTCGTGAGGGGCAACATCGCCTGGCTTTGCAGCACGGCCTGCCTCGGTCTTCTTTAGTTCAGAGAAAACCTCGAATGAATTCATGTCTGTTTGAACAAGTGCTGGTTGAACAGCAGATGCGTACAACTCTTCCAAATCTGCGAAATCGTTGCCGGCTGCTTCCCAAGCCAACTTCATCAAGCGCTTCTTAGCGACTTGGATGTTCATAGATGAGCGCAAACCAGCACGCATCCCTAGCATTGCTCCGGCTGGAACGCCGTGAATGTCGATAACTGCGAATGTTCCGCCTTTCTTTAGCATGTCAGTTAAAGAAGCGACTGTGTCCTTCTTCCATGGTGAGACCTTAGGAATCAATTGACCACCTCGATTCTGCTTGCTGGTCCCATTGTTGTCTTGATGTATAGAGAGCGAATGTTTCCAATTCCACGCTCTAACTTAGAAGTTACACGTGTGTAGACTTCCATTGCGTTCTTCAGTAACTCTTCATGGGATTGAGCAC
>PBXT01000033.1:0-7271 GCA_002727695.1 Methanobacteriota archaeon
GGGTTATCCGAAACCCCTTTGCATTTTATTTTCCGATACAAGGGGGATTCAGTGGGTCGATACAGACGCTACCGATGCGAAGGGCCCACTGCGAACCCTTGTGAATGCCTAACTCATGCAAAAGGGTGTTATGGTGAAGCCCCCGTGAACAGGTTCTATTCATTTATCTACTTCACTAGATCATTCCTTTGATACGGAGGCACTGAAAGGCCTAGTACGACCTCCACGGAGTATCTGTTCGTTACAGATATGCTCTTTTGGATTTGTTAAATGGTTAGGTATATATTGTAGGAAAAAAAGTACAATTCATGCAGCCAGGGCCCGGTATGTCGAACTCCAATCATCGTTATGAAGTTGTATCGATGAAAAAGGGTTGTTGCGATACAACATTTGAAGCTAAGAAAATTCAAAACATTATGAATCAGCAGGCCGCTGCTGGAAGGACATTTGTTTGGATGCAGAAGGAAAGTCAAATTGGATGTTGTTCAGCAGATGACTGTCTACTGTTGGTGTTCAAAGTTGGTTAGGTGCAACAAGTGAATCAACCAGTTGGCCTTTCTGACATTTTCAATAAACTTTCAAAATACCGTTGGGGGGCGCATCACCCCGATTGCTCCTTTCATGACCACCATATAATTCGAATAATGAATCACCCATTTTGTTTGGGCTGTGTTTCAATGTATAGTGGAATAGTTTTAGGCGTGCTAATTCTTTTCATAATGTATTCATTAAATTTCAATTGGTTAACAATTTGGCTCATAGGATTAGGATTTATTCCAATGCCATACTTGCAGATGCATTACCAAATAAAATGGTTCAAAATATTTGCAAGAGTCGGACTTGGGATTGGTTCTGTATTGTTTATTGGAGGTCCGTTATTTTTTACAGCATTTGACACTAAGGGTAATATGATTAGATTTTTCGTAATTGCATTTTACATAATTCTTGCCAGGCATGCTTTGAGTAGGCGCCAAAAAACCATGGATAGGCCATGTGATACTTGTACAGAGGGAGTTTTTCCAATATGCAGTTGGAATAAAGATTTGATCATAGAGGCATCAAAAAATGAGGATTTAGATGAAGAGGGTAGAGAGTTCATGGGAATGGTTGCTCAAAGTTTGACTGTACCTCAAAATGAAAGAATGGTCCTCGCTCTTTCGGCTAGTGATTTTGAATGATTCAAATTGATATAATCGTAATCAACAGATTAAACAGAAGAACCGGAATTCCCCTTATATCCCCTTTTTTGATGCAATATCCTGCGATTAAAACACCTGTCAAAGCGGGCCAAGGTGCAAAAATTGCTACGGAATAAAAACTCAAAAAGAGTGAAATTAACAATATTAATCCTTTTGGATTCCATATTCTTCTTCCCATGAACCAAACTTGCTTTCGTGGAGATACAACGCCAGGTAAATGTGCTGTATCATTTGGTTGTATGTGAGTAATTAATGCAGAATCTACTGCCTGTTTAATTTCAGATATACTGTTCATAGAAATATTCACATCACCTCCTATTACGCTATCTTGAAGGTTGAGGTTTGTGATTTGATTAGAATCACTTGTAGGAGCCCATTCAGTTCCAGTCCAGAAACTACTCCCATCGGGGCTAATTATTGGGTCCGGCATACTCTTCCGTAACGATTGCAACTAACCAACTCTTCGGTCTGAAATTCAGCCGACACCGTCTCCATTCACCGGAAGGAGGCCCAATACAACGCCGTATTGAGGAGTAGACTTGGAGATGAGTGTATACAAGGGGGCCCCTTCAAGGCAAATGCGGCCACAACGGTACCCATGCGAAAGCCATTTCAGAGCCCAGGAACTGGGTGAACCCATCCAAAGATATCCTCGTCGACTTCGTTTTGGATATTAGTTAGGGCTTCATACAGTTTCAGAGTCAACTCCCCGGGTGTAGCGCCATCTGCATAAGTTGCAGTCTTGTCTCCAAATGTGATTGAGCCAATTGGTGAGATTACAGCTGCAGTTCCACAGCAAAACGCCTCTTCCGCACTCATTGCAAACTCAGCCTCAACCTTTGTTTCAACGACCTCATAGCCCATGTGTCGAGCAAGTTGGATAATTGAATCACGAGTAATTCCCGGTAGGATAGTTCCTGTCAATTCAGGGGTGTAAAGAACACCGTCTTTCAGGCAGAAGAAATTGGCAGCACCGACTTCTTCGACATACTTGTGCTCTTCAGCATCTAGATAGATCACTTCAGCGTACCCAGCAGCCTTAGCCATCTTGGAAGGCATCATTCCAGGAGCGTAATTTCCAATCGCCTTAACTCCACCCGAGCCTCCAGGAGCTGCACGGTGGTGTTCGTCACTAATCAGCAACTTGATGCAAGACATTCCACCCTTGAAGTAAGGTCCGACTGGTGTAACATAGACCATGAAAGTGTACTCAGGCGCAGGGGCAACACCGAGCACAGGACCACTACCATTCAGTAGAGGGCGCACATACAATGCACCTTTGCCCATAGGAGGAATCCATCTAGAGTTTTGTTGAACACACTGTTCAACAGCGTCGATGAAAATTGATTCAGGAACTGGAGGCATCTTGAGTCGATCAGCGCCTCTCTGCATTCGGCGAGCGTTTTCTTCCGGCCTGAACAAAACNACTCTNCCAGCAGCAGTTCTGTANGCTTTCATCCCTTCGAACAATCCNTGTCCGTAATTCATTACTCCAGCGGCCGGAGAGATTGAGATATTGCCATAGGGGCGCATTTCTCCTGGCTCCCATGGTNCNTCNATNGNNGTCTTTGTCATGTACATGAAATCAGTCTCNGTCATCGAGAATGTTAGGGTGTCCCAATCAACCGGTGCTTCGCTCATCATAGGCGACCACCGCTCGGCGGTATTCAATGATTGTGCGAAATTTATCTTTACACGCACTTTCGACAAGTTGTTGACCTACTGACCTTTCGTTTTACTATGCGCTGGTCCGGTGATGTAGCGATTATCACTGGAAGATACGTTTCACAAGATGATTCTACAACAATGGAACTGTGGGCGCGTGCACGCACGAGTGAATCGGTTTTACTGCGTGTTAAGGGAGTCAGGCCGTGGTTTGAAATCACTCCCCATGGACGCTGGGAGGGTTCTGAAAACACTCCACAGTTGCCTGAAGACCATGAGGAAATTACCGAAATTGTCGGACCAGAAATGAAGTGGACGTATCTTGGTGTTAAACCAGTTTGGAAAGTGTATGTTGCTCAACCATTCATGGTTCCAAAACTTCGCGAATCACTCAAGGCAAAATGGACAATCTTGTCAGGAGATATTCCATTCGTTAATCGCTTCTTCTTGGATGGAGACCTTTCCATGCACGTATCTGTTGAAGGTGAGTCGGTTGAATCTGAGCACCCTGTTGATGTTTGCTTAGACATTACCATGGATGATGTAACACATTGTGACCCGTTCCCTGCACCGTTCAAGATATTCTCATTCGATTTAGAAACCTCAATCGCTCACGATACTATACTCTGCGCAGCAGCAGTAATCGAAGACATGGGTACGGGAGAGCGTACTCGTCACACCTTTGCAGATGATGAGGAGACAATACTGAAGCAGATGACCGAGTTGGTTAGGCAAAGTGACCCTGACATAATCACAGGATACAATATCGATAATTTCGATATGGGAAGAATCGTTGACAGAGCTAATTTGATTGCAAAGTCAAACAAGCAACTCAGAGCGCAAGTTATGGGTTGGGGAAGAGTGGCTGTTACAGAACAAGGTAGACGTAGAGATACTTTGATTCCAACTAGGGGAACTGCAAGGGCCTGGAATCTAGCAGGACGTTGCGTAATGGATGCATGGTGGCAAGCACGTCAAGCGCTAAGGCCACAAAGAGAGACTCTGAAGTTCGTCTCAAGGTTACTATTCCCCGATAATGAAGACATGCAGAAAATCGATGTCGATGCATCGAAGATGGATGAGGAGTGGGCAAATCGTCCAGATGAAGTCTTGGAATATTGTCTAAGAGATGCAGAATTACCACTGGATATAATGCACAAAATACAGGCATTCCGACGCAAAGAAGCGGTTGCAGCAGTAGCTAAAGTCGCCTTGGATACCAGTGCCAACGGAACCACTTCACAACTCATTGATTCACTGGTCATTCGCATGGCTGACCGCAATTCAATCGGCGTACCCCTAACCGGTTCGGCCGACAAAAAGGAAGGACAAATCGAGGGAGGATATGTTCACGATGTTGAAGCAGGACTTCACAGATGGGTTGCAATTTTAGATTTCAAATCGATGTACCCCTCGATTATGATTGGCAAAAATATCTGCTACACTACCCGGATCGATGAAGGTAGTACAGACCAACCTGGTGAAACAGAACAAGTGCATGAATCACCAACAGGTGCACGATTCCGAAATGAAAGCGGCAGGAGAGGTATGGTTCCCACTTTACTTGAGGATTTGATGTCGCAAAGGGACGTTCACAAAGCGGGTATGCGCGAAGCGAAAGACGATGCTAAGCGCTCTTACCATGACCAAATGCAGTATGCGGTCAAGATTTTGATGAACTCGTTTTATGGTGTATTCGCAAGTGGATTTTACCGCTTTACACACCGCCAGTTAGGTGAATCAATTACTGCCTGGGCNAGAAAGAACATCAAGACAATCATTCACAAATTAGGCGATGAAGGTCAGCATGTAGTGTATTCAGATACAGACTCGATCTTCGTCAAAACTCCTGTTGATGGAGTTAAAGACCCGAAACAGGCAATGATTGATTTCGGTCATAGCACTGCAGAAAGATTCAGCGAGGCTAGTGCAGAATTAGAATTCGAAACCGGAATGTCGGTATTCTTCAGCCATGGTGCAAAAAAGAGGTATGTCGGACAAGTGGTTTGGCCAAAAGAAGTGATGATGGTTAAGGGATATGAAACTCAGAGAACCGATTCATTCCGATATCTNACCGATGGAATGAAAGAAATTTTCAAACACGTNTTAGCGGATGATTCAGAAGCAGCAATCAATCTCGCAATCGAGACCATTGCGGCAGCCAAGAACGGCGAAGTTCCAGTTAGAGAATTGATTATGAGTAAATCCTGCAAAGGAAGATGGAATAAACGCAAGGCAGAATGGGATTTCACCAAAGATTACGCCAACCCAGATTCAATGATTCAGGTTCGTGCAGCTAGAGCAATTATCGAGAAAGGATTACCATTCACTCCAGGAATGAAAATCGCATACATTGTGACCAATGCTAGGAATAGACCAATGGAAATACAGCCTTGGTTGGAAGAAGACCCGGTCACAAGTTACGATGGTCAGTTCTATGCAGACCGTCTCGCCACCGCTTTTGGAAGAGTGACTGAAGCATTCAATTGGACAGCAAAGGATTTGCTTTCTGGCAATCGTCAAACATCACTATTCTCCTTTTGAAATACTGAACATGAAGGGCAAGCATTGAATGTGATGAGGGAGTCACCCTGTAGTGATGAAGCCCGTATTCATGGTACTGATGTTTGTATCCGCCAGCCTTGCTGGATGTCTTTCAAGCGAAGATACAACCTCTTCGCAACTTGAAGCAATCTTCGATTATGAGCCCGATAGTAACATTCGTACCGACATGCAAATCGAGTTCGATGGCGGAGCATCTCTGCCCGCAGGTGGCCTAACCTACAAGTGGGATTTCGATAGCGATGGCTCGTATGATGAGACCGGGAGAATTGCAACTTGGTCGTACTCCAATGCTGGAAGTTATGATGTAACTCTAACAATTTCTGACGGAACAGATTCTAGTTCACAAACTCGTACCATCAAGGTGATCGACGCTGATGCACAGGTGCCAGATGCAGACCCTGGCTCGTATTCTCCAACAACTGATTGTGAAGGAGATGGTGTGAACTCGGGTAACTTTTACCTCGTCTACATCTGTGAAATGGATAAGAGCACATCAAGCAAGTCTATTCTTGCCACTACATCGGTAACTCTCGATGCATCCAACTCGGAGCCATGCGAAGACGATAGCCAAGGATGTGATGATTACATCGCAGAGTACAATTGGGATTTGAATCTTGAGAGGGATGAAGATGGTGACGGCGATCCTGAAAACGATGCTGATNTAACGGGTGAAACCGTTGAATGGAAGGAACTCGCTCCGGGGGAATACAAAATCGCATTGACGGTGATTAATGGCGCAGGGCTATCGAGTACTGATGACACGATAGTGTATGTCAATTATGTCGGCAAGTGGAAAGAGTTCTCAATTGGAGGAAACAACTCAAACAGTCCTGTTGACATCGATTTCAGTTTCCCAGCGACTCAAGATCTAGATTCTGGTAATACGATTAAGAGAGCCGCAGGAGAATTGGTTTACCTCAAGGAAGATAGTGATTGTACAAACATTCCAGGTGCTAACAATTGTCGTGCAAAACTCGATTTGTATGGNTTCAATGCAACCGATGAGGAAGCTGCTAACACTAGTGCAATAGGTGTGGACCAGAGAAGTGCTGGAGATTGTGACTCCGATACTGATTGTGTTTTGTTACAATTTACAGGCTCGTACCACTTTGCTGAAAGCCAGTGGAAAGACGGCGAATGGACCATGACCATTAGAAATGAAATGGTAAATGACTTGGATATCGAATCTCTGACAATCCGCCTACTTTACAAATGAGGCACTGGGCTCCATTTGTTGCACATCACTGCGCCCTTNCAAAGTTGATAACGCGTCGCGGTATTCAAATAGGGGAGGAATGTCGGCGGACTGCTAAGGAGAGAGCATTATGCCATCCCAATGGGAAGATAAAACAAAACCACACCGCAACATTGTGTTCATCGGACACGTNGACCACGGAAAGTCNACCACNGTAGGNCGNCTACTTNTNGACTCTGGTCACATCGAAGAGCACGTAATTGAGAAGAACGAAAAACTAGCCGCTGAANNNGGTAAGGCCGGATTCGGNCTTGCTTACGTTATGGACGGTCTAAAGGAAGAGCGNGAGCGCGGTATCACAATCGATGTCGCACACAAGGAGTTCTTTACACCGAAGTACTACTGGACNATCATCGATGCTCCAGGTCACCGTGACTTCGTAAAGAACATGATNACCGGTGCTAGCCAAGCAGACACAGCAGTTCTGCTATGTGCAGCTAACGACGGTGTNAACGCTCAGACTAAGGAACACGCATTCCTTGCTAAGGTATTGGGTGTATCCGAACTGATNNTCCACGTNAACAAGATGGANATTTCNGGTGTTGACTGGNCNGAAGACAAGTACAAGNCAGCTTGNGCTGAAGTNA
>PBXT01000034.1 GCA_002727695.1 Methanobacteriota archaeon
GAGTGGTGCAGAGGGCAGGATTTGAACCTGCGAACTCATAGAGACTGGGACCTCATCCCAGCGCCGTTGACCAAGCTTGGCAACCCCTGCAGCAACTTCGCCACCTAACGCGTGTATATCAAAACGCTTGGTGTAAATCAGTAGAAAATTGAACAGCAAGTTAAGGAGCCATCTGCAGCTCTAATCTGCCCCATATCCAAGACTATGCACTCGAATCCTCTATCCTCGAGTGCCTTCTTCACTGTTGGATATCCATCAGCTATGATTACCTTCTTGCCAGGAAGTCCGATTGTGTTACATCCGTAAACTTCCTCTTCCGGCATCATAATTACTTCACATCCTTCTGGCATCTCACCAAATGATTCAGGAGCAAGGTAGCCTTCAGGAGCCAGAATTATTTGGTCTGAGGGTGTAGAAGATACGCTTGTCAAATGTAGTGCACTAGAGGGAATATCTACCACTCTCAATTCGTGTCCAAGATGGTCAAGAAGGTCCCTAAGTTCCTCAATACCTGCGTCGTTTGTTCTAGTAGAGCGCCCTACGAAGAATAGATTGCCTAAACGAAGAATGTCTCCGCCATCCATCATTGCAGGAGGCTCCATCTTGCAAATTTGATGTCCTTGCAATTCATCAGAAAGGAAGTCCGCAATCGGGGGTTGCTCTCCTCTTCTAGATTCGTGGCCAGGAACTGGAAGAAGGACGTGCCCATCGATAACTACTGCTTGGTCCTCAACGAAAATACAGTCAGGATGAGCGTGGTCTGCATCCAATACAGTTACTTCTACTCCGTTCGAAGAAAGGGCCTCGACATAAGCAGCATGGTGCACCTTAGCAAGATCAATGTCTGTTGGACCTGACCCGAAAAAGTTGGCCAAGGCTTCGGGATATGAATCAGGAATTGCCCTGACCAGCGCCCGAGATTTTTGGTCCAACCGAACGGTCGCCATCGATTAATCGGGCCGATGGTCTGTGTATAACCCTTATCCTGTTAGCGGAAAGTGTATTCCACACAACGGAAATGAGATTCTAACCATATCATTCAACAATAGGGATGTTATCGGCCGCAATATGGATGTTGCACGCGCCCTGATGATGGTCACAGTGATGTGCCTTGCATCTCTATCAGGATGTTTCGGAGAAGATAATCCTCCGAAGGAAATTTCGGATGATAGTTTGAAAGTGTCACCATCTGTTCTTCCTGGCGGTGAATGGTCCGTTGTTACATTGAAAGCGTACACTGCAATGAGCGTGTTTGTCCCGTATTTTGTTCAAGATCCGGGTTCGATGAGAGCTCAAAACGGAACTGTCTTTGACCTCAAAGACGGAGAATCTGTGTCGATGAATGTCTTATTCCCACCAAGAAATTCGGATGTCATATTCCTAATTGGAGACTATGGACGAGAAAATTGGCCAATTCGTGCACCTGATGTTTCGTGGGCGGCTTGGGCTGATGGTCAAACTGAAGGTTCGGCAGCAATAATGGCGGCTGAAAACGAAGATGCTGGTGGACAATGGAAATGGATTGTTCCTGCCAACCAAAGCGGAGGAGATGTTATCATCAAATCGCTTGAAACAATTCGCAACCAGAGAGCTGACTTAACGGAAGCCGATGGTGTTGGCGCTAGCGGTGGTTGGGTGAATGGCCGGGACGTATACGAATGGGTTGATTTCATTGCAGATGATACTCCCTGTGCAACTTGCGGACCGGATGGCGCTGTAGGATATCTAGACCGATGGATTGGAAATGCAAACCCATCTTATGAGCACGCGATAACCTACTTTGAAGGAGTAATGCAAGGGTATGGATTAGACCGAGTAGAAGTACATAGATTCCAATGGAATACTGCTTGGGCAGTGAATATTTGTGGATACAAAGACGGTTCGGTATATCCAGATGAATGGTTAATCTTTGGAGCGCACTTTGACATTGCCCCTCCTATTGCTTACACGCCCGGTGCCGAACAAGGCATTCCAGGTTACGGAACCAGACATGGCGCATACGATAATGCGGCTGGCTCAAGTATGGTTTTGAGCACTGCAAAGGTCCTTGCTGAATTCGATGCAAGAAGAACAATGGTTTTCTGTTTATGGTCTTCTGAAGAAGAAGGTTTGTGGGGTTCACGCTCATTTGCAAACGACTTGCCAGACGGAATTACAGTAAGCAACTATCTCAATTTAGACATGGCTGGAGTCAATTACCCTGGCGATTACGCCTTATCGGTTTATTTGGGGCCGGATGGAACTGGAGATGTCATAGACCAACCAGGTATGTATTATCTGGCAGAATGGATTGGTGCTGATGCACTAGATCTTGGCTATGAAATCGAGCGCGGGAGAGAAGCATGGCTCGAAGATGGAGAAAGCCCGCTATGGGGAGATATTTACGAAGATACGGTGGCAATTTACGAATCCCCAACTGCAAGAAGTGATCACGATTCGTTCCAAAACATCGGAGTTGCTACCTTAGGATGGAACGGGTTAGTAGATGGATACCCATGCTATCATCGTGAATGTGACACAATGGAGACCATGATCGATTATATGGGAACAGATGATTCGACAGGAATCAACAATCTTGTCCATTCATGGGACATTGTAACTTGGTGGGCTGTATATGCGTTCCTTCACATGGACCAAACTCCAGTTCCAAATGAGCTTTGAAATAATTTCTCTGACGGGAAAATATTCTTTACACTCCCCATCTGTAGTTTTTTACATGGTGGAAATACTATGCCCTCATTGTGAGGAGGAAATTGAACTCGATGACGATGCGTATGGAGAGTTTACTTGCCCGCATTGTGATGGAGAATTCGAATGGGGTGAGAAGCCCAAGGCAAGATCTAAGGCGAAGACTGTAAGCAATTCTAAACCGATGAGTGGTGTCAAATTAGGCTCACATGCACTTCACGNCGCNGGNGGANTNATGTTGNTNNTTGGAATGTTNTCNGGNTGGTTAACNNTTGGNGGNTTNCTNGATGCAAGNCCATTTGGGATGAAGGCNTCTNTGTNNGGATTCAGTGCAAGTACCGGTTGGTTCAGCTTNTTTGGNGATGNNGGAGATTCTGTTCTGGCAATCTTCGGAATTATTTTCATGCTTCTTGCAATTGTAGCTATTGTTTCACAAATCACGCATCTTGTGTTCAGATACGTGCACCACATGTCCGACGCCGGAAAACTCGAAGTTAGTATGCAAATGGTATACCGATCTTACCAATATCGATGGCACACATCATTGATTGCTCTAGTATGCTCTATTGCTGGAGTTGTAATAATGGAAATCGGTTTAATAATTGCTTTTGGAGTGGAATTGGCATTCCCAAGACCTAGTTTATTCGGCATATTTCTGCTAATCGTATTAGGGGGGCAATTCGCCCTAATGAATCAAGAGTTGGAAGAAGAATAGTCTCAACCTTCGATTACAGGGGTTCGGTCTTCCTCTTCTGACCTAACCATTCTCGCCCATAGGTAGCTTGTCCTTTTTGGTCGGCAAGCACCTTTAGCACATCTTTTCTTTCTTAGTAACTCATGAATAAGTGGAGCAGTTATTACCATCATTCTCATGTTATAATTAGACTTAGAAGATTATCAAACCTTCGCATTATTGTGAAACTGGTTTCAATTTCACTTTCAACAGCCCTGTCTCTTGCGAAAGATACTCTGCTAATTCATGACATTTCGATTAATGGGTAGAACAGTACCAACTTGGAGAAACAGGGTTGAGAGTGAATTAAACGCACTTAATGCGTTTCGAAGGGCTTTGAGTTCATCAGATCGCAAGGCGTTGGATGAATTGATGAATGGCGTACGTAATCGTAGAGCTGCAGGTGGAATGCTTCCGTCAATCGATGTATGGAAGCCAATGCTAATTTCAATGATTTTAGAATCTTACAAAAAAATCGCTGAATTGGAGATTACAATCAAAGAATTGCAAGGTGAGAAGTGATTCTTTGCGTGGTTGGATAATCGATGCACAACTGGGCATTAGTGGACACCACATGGATGTGTGGATTAGCGGCGTAAATGGAAATGTCGAGAGGGTCTGCGTCCCTTGGTGTGCTTGTATACACGTTCATGCAGAAAACCAATTGATGGTTAATCTGTCTCAATGGCTAAAGTTGCCAGAGATAAGTGAAAAATTCTCTGTTGGCGCCACTAGGATGGTGAAAAAGCGATTATCGCTGGACGAATTTGAGATGCATAATGTGCTAGAAATCGATGTCTTGGACAGCCGCAAAATCAGAAAAATATCGCAACACATCGAGGCTCGTGGCGAACATCACAGGTATTCCCTGTTCTCAGTAGATGCGCATTTAGCACAACGTTTTTTCATCGAATTTGGCATCTCTCCATTTCAGTTCGTAGAATGGGATGGTGATTCATTTTCACTCTTGGGTGAAAATGATACTTGGCCTAAAATGAAAGTTATTGAATTAAAATTTGAATACCATTCCAACAATGGATTTGACACTCTCAAATCATATCTAAAGCAAATTGAAATCCTACTATGGGATGGTTTTCTTCCCGGAAAAAATCTTGATTCTGTAGTGCGGAGGAAACATTGCGGCAGGGAGTTCTTAGCAGAATTTCAAAACAGTATCAATCGATTAAATCCAGACGTAATTGTCACAAGGGGAGGAGATGCGTTACATTTTGCTGCCTTAGATAAGTTGGCCAAACGTGTTAGTTTTGAATTGAATTTGAGTAGGTCTGAAAGCGAATTAAAACCAAGATCGATGTCAAGGGTTGTTCACTCGTATGGACAAGTTATCCGCAAGGACTCTTATTTCCCCTTGAATGGGCGATTGCATATTGACCTCGATGCTAGCTTCATTGTCAGAGAAGGCGGAATTTTAGGATTGTTTGAACTAAGTAGACATTCAAGGCAATCTCCTCAAGACATCTCAAGGTTGTCTCCCGGTTCGGTAATTAGTGCAATACAGATGCGAATTGCAATGGAAGATGGCGTCTTAGTTCCCTGGAAAAAGAACCGTGCTGAGGATACGAAAACGGCATGGGAGCTTTTAGCAACCGACCGTGGAGGCTTGTATTTAGACAGCAAACCCGGCGTATATTCAGATGTTATTGAACTAGACTTTGCGAGCCTCTTCCCGAGTATTATTGCGACTAGAAACATCTCTCCCGAAACCCTCAACTGCGCTTGTTGTCAAACAACGACCGAGTTTCCGACAACTGGAATGTTCGTTCCACTAAATCCTGATGAAGCAGAAAAAACGTTCAGAGAAAGAGCGAGGGGCGGTCTTTTCTCATCCAAAATTTTCCCTTCTGCAAATGCTTCTGCGCTACAGGTTCCAGGACTGAAAACGCATACCTGTGCCCGGACCCACGGCTTTCTTGGAAGGGTTGTTGCTCCAATAATTGAAAGAAGGATGCAGTTGAAAAGTCAGAGAAGAAGAAAAGGCGACACATTCGATTTGCAGCAAAATGCTCTCAAATGGTTACTAGTTACTTGCTTCGGATATACCGGTTACAAAAATGCACGATTTGGAAGAATTGAGGCGCATGAAGCAATTTGTGCGTGGGCAAGAGACATATTGCTCACGACCATCTCCATTGCTGAGGATGATGGATGGAATGTACTACATGCAATAGTCGATTGTGTTTGGATTGAAAATAAGAATTTGAAGACACGTGAAGAGAAGATTGCATCTGCGATGCAACTTTCTCAAAAGGTGACAGATTTAATCGGAATCCCATTAGAATTCGAAGATATCTACGATTTCATCGGATTTTTACCAAGTAGGATGCACAGTGCTGGTTCACTAACTAAATATTGGGCGCATGGCCAAAATGGGTTCAAACTCAGAGGCATCGAGGCGAGGCAACATTCTACATGTGAATGGATTGTTGCAATACAAAAAGAATCACTTGAAATCTTGAAAGATAATCTAAATGGTGGAATTAAATATGATTCTATTGCTGTCCAGCAAAAAATTATTGCAAAGTTACATGATGAAATTAAATGCTTGAATTCTGGAAAAATCGACCCGGAGAAATTGGTTGTCACTAGACGTGTCACAAAAAGAATTGAAGATTTTTCTGTTTCCACAAACACTCAACAAGCTTTGATTCGCGCTAGAAGNCTTGGGCAAGATATTCTGCCTGGAAGAAAGGTTCGCTTTGTCGCTACAAAGCCATCTCCGGGCATTCCTGAATCGAGGGTTATACTGTTGGAAGAGCTGTCTGACAATTCAGGATTCAGGATAGATTCCGAGTACTATGGGAATTTAGCCATAAGAGCGATTTGGGCAATACTCGGACCTTTTGGATGGAGTGATGAGGAAATAAGGCAAGGTCAGAAGAAATACACGCTATTCGATTTCTTCAGCACCTTCGATTTTAATCCTAGTATCAATGACTCTGCTTATTGATTCATGAAGTGTCTGTTGCGGTGTGATTTCTTTTCTGTANCCGGAAGACCTAGTAGGTATGTGAAAAAGCCACATCTTATTCTGACCTTGAATCCGTCTTCTTTTACCTAGAAGAGACGCTTGGCACCTATTCTTGACCATTGTCAGTAAATGAGAATGGCGTCTTGAATGTACTTTAGATGAGGTTATCAAAACGATACCTACATCGTTTTCATCTGCAATTTGTTTTAGCAAATCGATTGTTTTTCGGAATAGCGATCTGGCTTCATAATTGCCTATTTGTGGGTCAAGATGCATTGTAATGGGGCCATCTACTACAATCAACTTGGCTCTTGTGATTTTGATTTCTGCCTGCAGCCTCTGCACCAAATGAGAAAACTGGTGTACGGTAAATCCCCGCCCAACAAATAACCCGTGTAGTAGTTGCTCGGAATCAGGTAATGTGTGGGGAAATGTTTGGATAATCCTTGCTGGATTGAATCTACAAGCTCCATCAATCCAGTGAACATAATCTCCATTCATTAGAGTCATAGCAGTCCAAGCCTCTGCGAATTCTCTCATACTCTTACCTGAATGCCCCGGTCCTTGTAATTGATACAGCATACCTTTCCTAGGAAGTATCTGAAACTCATCGATATGGCGTTCATTGGAGACTGGCAACGCCCTAGGCATAGTAAAGTGTCGGTGCTTCCCCTATCAAGTCAATTTGAATGCAGAGCGCGATAAAAGTAAATGTGAATCTGAAAATCTGTTCACGAACAATCGTAGCATTGAGAAGGGGTTGCATATACGGACTAACATGCAGAGGCGGATTATGGCGGGATTTCTCGCTTTGTTATTCTGCCTAGCTCCCTTGAGCGGTTGCTTTGGAGAAAACGTCGATTCGACTATTTCTGAGGGAGATGTTACAATCACACCTAAGGTTTGGATTGGAGGTGATTTCCAAGCGATTACAATCGCTGCAGAATCCGATATGTCGGCATTTGTTCCATACATGATTTTGAATACTGAGAATGGATTTGTACAAAATTCCACCGTGGTAGACATCAAAGCTGGAAAATCGGTACAATTGACCGTTCTTGCTCCTCCCCGCACAGACACTGCTGTCGTGCTGATTGGAGATTATGGAAGAGAAGATTGGCCGATTAGAGACCTTACAGAATCGTGGAAAGCTTGGTACGCAAGGGAAGGTTTCGAGCGCGACGATAATCAAGGAATAAGCAGAGTTTCTTCCAATACATCTCTAGATGCTGTCTTACCTTCTACCAAAAATGGTGGTGAAGTAATTGCTATTCGTCTAGGAATAGATCGCCCATTTGCTGCTGCCTTTAGTGAGGCGGAAGGCGGAAGGCATTCTATGGGCCTAGTAGATGGCAGAACTGTTCTGAATTACATCAACGTGATGTCAGATGAAACGCCGGACCCTCTCGACCCTGCCGATGGCGCTGTAGGCTACCTTGACAGGTGGGCTGGACAAGGAAATGCTGCTTACGAAGATGGTGCTCAATATTTGATTAAAGAGATGGAAGGGTTTGGCTTAGAAGTAATCAACCAAAGGTTCGTTTACGATTCGGTCAACACTGGACAACAGAATCCCGAAGCATACAACATATGTGGGTACAGATTCGGAGAAGTAAATCCCGACAAATGGATGGTTTTTGGTGCTCACTTTGATATTGCCCCTCCGGTAAATGGCGGGATGATTTCCCCTCACCTAATCGGTGAGAGAACATACGGGACAAGGGTCGGAGCTTACGACAACACCGCTGGAACCAGTATGGTACTGACTGTTGCGGAGGCTATGGCTGGATATAGTACTAGGAATACGATGGTGTTCTGTCTCTGGTCTGGTGAAGAAGGAGGAAAGAGGGGTAGCGACTATTGGACCGAAGAATGGGTCAAAGAAGACAACCCAGATGTCGAAGTTACCAACTATGTCAATTTAGACATGGCTGGAGTTAACTGGCCTGGTGGCGGCGGTGCTCCTTGTGGAGGAAATCACGGCGGAGGAGAGCCGAATTGCGACCCTGACCCTCAGATTGACCCGGATGGTTATCCTAAAGATGAGGAGGTCTGGCCGATGAGAGTGTACATTGGNCCGAGTCTTGACCACGATGTAATGAATCAACCAGGAATGGTCAATCTAGCACTATGGATTGGTTCAGATGCTATTGGCGTTGAGGAACAAATGTCAACACTAATTGGAACTGGTTATGATTCAAGCACTTGGAANGTAGACGATTGGTTGGCNAAAGATAGGCCTGAAATTATTGTCTATGAAGACACAACTGCTCGCTCTGACCACGCGAGTTTCCAAGATAACCTAGGTACTGTAACAATGGGATTCGGTGGCTTGGTCGATGGGTATTGGTGTTACCACCAAACCTGTGATACAGTCGATGAGATGATCGANTGGATGGATACAACTGGCAAAGATTACGGTGAAGAAAGAAGTGGAACCAGTAACCTTGTTGATGCCCTTGACACAATTACATGGTGGGCTACTTACTCATTCTTCCACTTGGATGAAAATCCAGTAAGAAGCGAATACCTTGAATGAGATTAGAACCATTCAGCGATTCGCAGAGCTACATCGTCGATTGGACTGAATACTCCAGTCCACCACATGTAGATGATTGCAATAAATGTCATGAAGCTGCAGAACCAAACCGGTTCGCTCCAATCCTTGATTTTGGCACCATCTAGTGGACCAAAGGGAATCATGTTGAAGAATCCTAATCCAAGATTTGCTGCGACCCACCAAAATACAACATCATAGACCATGGCTTTGAGATTGATTGCGCCGCCTTCCAAATAGGCTGCTGACTCGGTAGCACCAGTTAGGCCGAGGATAATTCCACCCAAAGGAATGCCAATCAGGAATAGTCCGAAGTTAACCGCAGGTCCTGCTATTGCAATGTGTCCATTTTGTCTGCGAGTAACCAATCCTGCAACCATTACCGCACCAGGAGCCATGAACAAAAATCCAGTTAGAGCAACGAATGCAATTCCAAACTTCAGACCACTAGGATCTACTCTGAACTCGGCCCAACATCCATATTTCTTAGCGACAATCTTGTGACCTATCTCGTGCAACAGGAAAGCCGGTCCAACCGCGATTAACATAACAGGCATGGATAATAGAACAATGGCAAGCCACTGTTCAAGACCGCCTTGAGCGCTGATTCGCAAAATACCGCCAGCCATCAATAGACCTAAGGCAAATGTGAATGCTGCTGTCGCTAACATAAGATGGCTCTTTTCCTCATCGCTGAAGTGCCAAATCTTTCCTTTGTGGAGTTGTACTGGCTGACGATTATTGATGCCCATGAAGCCTCCGCCTGTGTTGAAATGAATGGTGCCGTCTGTCGCCCTGTGGGCATGGACACGATGAATTCGTGGCTTCTGTTTTGGGAAGAGGTCGTCCTCGAGTATGTCGGCCCGGGGGTCTCTCGCCATGTTCCTTTCTCAGCACGGTGGGTTTTGAAGTCTCGCGCGGAAGCATTCTTTGCTGGCAAGTAATAGGNAGAATCATGGCGATGCCGAGAAGGGCAATGAAAGACTTGGGTTTCCAAGCGTGTTGCCTGAGGTGTGATGCTCCTGACGTTGCCGGTTCTAATCGCTGTAGGAAGTGTATATCCCACCATACTAAAGTGAGAGATTTGATTGCTAAAGCACCTCAATCAGATGAGTTATTTCAGTTTGCAAGAGACTTGTTGGCTATGGCTGCAAACCCTAACCGTTACGATCATGATGAGGTTCACGGCCCTACGTTGAGAGAGCAGCAGCGCTTAGCAAATTCCCTTGCCGAATCTAAACCAATGCCTACCAGTGAAGATATTGGAAAATTGTTTGAATCACAAGCTAAACGAGAAAAGAAAAATGTTGTACAAGAGGTGGGAAATCAAAATCCTTGGAAAGACGAATTGCCACCTGAAGAAATTTTGAACATTATGGCTGATTCACTTCACGCGGAAGAAATCGAGCATGGTGCACGTACAATTCCAAGCCGCCCTATAGCCGCAGTGGACCGTTCTGACCGCCTAGGAGAGGACCGTGAAATGAATGATAAAATAGTGGCAGAAAGGGTGGCTTCAGAAGCCCCTGATTCACTGAAAGAGGTAGTTGAGGCTGCCACTATTGCTCAAAGGCAGCGTGACAGAAAGGAGTGGAAAGATGCTCAATCTGAAGTCTCTGATTTGCTAGATGATGATTTAGACTTATAGGCTTCTAGAGAAGTTTTTCCTAGATTTGCTATTCAAGCATCGGTTAGTAGTTATAGTTAGATTTCAACTCTCGCAGCCCTCGAGGGTGTAACTTACTCTGGTCGTACCTTTGCCCTTGTTTTTCTTACCGAGGAATTCCATTTTTCCTATCTCNCCTAACGCCCTTACATGNGTGCCTGCACAGGGGCACAAATCGACATTATCTCCAATTTTAATTATCCTTAACTGCTTGACAGAAATNGGCAACAGATCCATGTTTGTTCTTTCTGGAGGCATTATTGCNTTGATNTCNTCTCNNGTCATTATACAGTCTGTTACATCNAAGTTNGACTCNACCATTTCNTTCGCTTTNNTGAATAATTCTTCNATCATTTCTTCATCAAANTTGACCGGATTAAAGTCGATTCTNGANCGGTCTGCNTGTATCTGNTTNCCAACNGTNCTAGCTCCATCGTACATTTCGTAGACTAGTCCACTAACCAAATGCTGAGCGGTGTGCATTCTCATGTGAGCATGCCGTCTGTCCCAATCAATTTCCCCTTCAACAGAGTCTCCGATTTCAAGCCCGTGATCTTCTCCGACAAAGTGCTGAACATCGCCCCTGCCTCGCACTTCGGTAACAGAAACTTGGCCGCCATCCCAGGTCAATTTTCCAGTATCCCAATTTTGNCCTCCNCCTAATGGATAAAACAGNGTTTGGTCNAGNGTNACTGANGTCTCNTCNACTGCTGTAACTTNNGCNGNAAANTCNNTGAGATAGCAAGCATCNATGCTCTCCATGTACANNTTNGTCGACGGCATGNANCAAAGGAAGAGGGGTTATTTCTCAAAGGTTTGCTTGTGCATATTCAACNGCNTTACGGAAGATTTGCATTCCNTCTGCAAGTATTTCTTCATTGACTTCGCNNCNNGTATGNTGNGGGTGTANGAATGTTGCATATGCTGCTTCGGGGTGAGGCATTAATCCAAACACTAAGCCAGTAGGGTCGCATATTCCAGCTATATTTCTGATNCTGCCATTCGGNCAAATAGGGAATGGTANTGTTTCATCTGTTATTCCCTTGCCCGGNTCTGTTGTAGGGTCAACATAACGAGTTACAATCTGATTGTTTTCATTCAGTTCATCCAANTCTGTTGTTGATGGCATTACGAATCTACCTTCTCCGTGTCGTACTGGGCATTCGATTCTAGTGATTCCTTTAGTCCAGATACATGGGCTGTCGGGNTCGAATTCCAAGGTAACCCATCTGTCTTCATAGCGCCCGCTATTGTTCAATGTCAGGCTCGCTCTTTGCTCGAAGTCTGGAACTTCTCTACCGGGCAATAGTCCGGTTTTCACCAATACTTGGAATCCATTGCATATACCAATAATCGGTTTTCCNGCAGCTACNAATGCTGCTAATTGTTCCCTCATTGCGAAGCGCATTCTATTACCGAGTAAGCGACCAGAACCCAAGTGGTCTCCAAATGAAAATCCTCCCGGAACTGCCAATATGTGGAATTCTGAAAGATCTCTTTCACCATTAACGAAGTGGTTTACGTGAACTCTTTCACTTTCAGCACCTGCTAATTCGAAAACTGCTGCCGTTTCCCTGTCACAATTTATTCCAAAACCAAACAAAATTGCGACCTTAGGAGTGTCAACCATCATTGAACACCTCCTGTCATGTCTAGGCTTCCTTTCCAAGCCATTACCATTTCTTCAACGTTTGATTCGATAATTAAGTCGTCACCGTCCCATACACTAAGGGTGTCTCCATCGGTGACTTCGCCCATGTATGTCAGCGGTTGGCCCTTCATTGTAGACAAAAATTCTGCACGGTGTTCTTGTTTTACTCCAACTAGGATTCTACCAAGTGATTCGCCCCAAAGACGGCCCCACAGGTCTGCTTCTCCTGGACCATCAACGTCGATCGCTGCTCCACATCTTCCTCCTATGCACATCTCAGCAATAGCTACCGCTATGCCTCCTTCACTGCAATCGTGAGCGGTTCTAACGATGCCTGATTGGATTGCCTTGGTCAACGCCTTGTAAGATTCTAGATTCTTTTCAGGAGTTGGTAGGCGTGGTACTTCGCCGCCGATTCCGTTTGATTCTCCGGATTCAGTAAGCATGTAGGATATCTCACTAGCGCCCAATTCCTGTTTCGAATCACCGACTAAGTACAGGCTTTCTCCTGGCTTTAGGTCAGAAGTTGTTGTATAACGAACATCATGGTGGTTGCCGAATAATGAGAAGAGCAGGGTTGGTGGAATTGAAATCTTATTTTCGCCAGTCCCGTAGTCGTTCTTCATCGAATCTTTACCTGAAATACAAGGGACGAAATATGCTCTGCAAATCCTTTCTAATTCCCTGTTTGCTCTGACTAGCTGCGCTAGTTTGAATTTGCCATCTGGTGTCTTCTTACTCTCGATTGGGTCAGGCCAGCAGAAGTTGTCAAGACCTGCAATCTTGGAAAGGTCCACCCCTGTGCATACTGCGTTTCTTACCGCTTCGTCTACCGCTGCTGCCGCCATCGCTCCTGCATCGATATCGCTGTACCTAGGAGAGATTCCATTCGACACTACAAGGCCGTGTGTAGAGCCGTGTACCGGTGCGAGAAGCCCGGCGTCTCCAGGTCCATCTCTTTCAACCCCGACAAACGGTTTGACTGCAGTTTGAGCGATGACTTCGTGGTCGTATTGGCGAACCCAGGTCTCTTTGCTAGCAATGTTTGGGCGGGCCAACATTCGCATCAGAAGTGATGAATGGTTTGCATTAGAAGGGGGGTTGAACTCAGGATTTGTTGGAGGTTTCCACTCGCTTTCTAGGCGTAATTGTGGAACTCCATCGTGTAAGAATTCAATTGGAAGTGAGGCGACTGTGTCTTCGCCATGAACGACATGGAACTGCCCTGTGTCAGTAAAATCTGCTACCCAAGTGGCCTCGACTTCGTGTAGGTCTGCCAAAGCTTCGAACGCTGGCACATCGCTCTCTCTTACAGCGACTGTCATTCTTTCCTGAGACTCTGAAACAAGTATTTCCCACGAGGAAAGTCCTTCTTGTTTTAATGGAACCTTGCCCAAATCTATACGGCAACCATTGGTGTACTCTGCCATCTCACCAATACTGGATGAAAGGCC
>PBXT01000035.1 GCA_002727695.1 Methanobacteriota archaeon
AAGTAACCCAATGTTCCTGTGACTTCGAACAAGCGTGCGTACTTGTCCTCATCTGTTGCGTTCTTGATCCACTCATCTAGTCCTGGCTCGATGCAGTGGAACTCTAGTGGGACCATTTCTGAACCAGCGCCGAACATTTGGCGAACAGTAGATGATGACATCATTCCCATCATAGTGTATAGTGAAGTCTTACCAGTCGTTAGGTAAACATCAGTAATGCCTTCTTCACCGAAAGAGATACGGCGGTCTGGAAGATTTACTAGGAGGTTGAATGCAGTTGCAGTATCTCTGTTTCCGTCAACTGCTGGTGTAATCCAAGTAGTTGGCTTTGTCATTAGATACCCGCTAGCGTCCTTTCCGAACCCAGCAGGTGAGTATCTTATCCAGCCGAATCTGTTGTTGAATGCAACTCCTCTGTGCATAAGTGATGGATAGTACACTTTGTCTTGCGGGTCAGAATCTGGAACGACTCCTCTGTGACCAAGTCCCCAAAGAATAGGTTCCCATTCAGCTTCGCCATCGTCGTATCCACCAGAGCCTAGCAATGGGTGGTTTTCAGACAAGGTCTCTCCAGTTAATAGAGAGCCACCGAGTCTATCTTCGTCTCCAGTTGAACAGAAAAAGAAGGTTTGTGTGGTAACTAATTGCTTAGGCGTCCACATGTTTGCATTAACTACAGTCTTTTGCTTCAAGAAATCAGAGATTGTGCTAATTCTCCTTTCAAATTTGAAACGGTCGGATTCAATCCATGTTGAACCAAGAATCAGATTAGTGTTCAGTAGCTTTGGGACTCCTGGACCGATGTATCTAGTCCTAGGGTCTGCCTTGGTGTTGTCAGTTTCATGAACCATTTCCCAAGGTCCTTTTTGCGGGACGTAATTCAAAAATTGCTCATGATCAAATGGCATTTTTTGCGCTTCTTTGACAGCGTCCTCTACCTTGTCCATCAACTGTACATATGTTTCGGAGGGGGATACTCTCCCGCTTTCCTGAAATTGCTTCTGCGATACTGCTCTATGTTCCCACATTTATTTTCACCTCAAAATTTCTTTTTCTTCTTCGGAGGTTCTTCCTCGACAGGCTCGTCTTCGGTTTCCTCTTCAGTTGAATCATCTTCTTCCTCTTCGGCAACTTCGTCCTCGGATTCTTCAGCAACTTCTTCTTCAGATTCCTCAGTTTCATCTTCGGTTTCCTCTTCAGTTGAATCATCTTCAGCCTCTGCTTCCTCTTCGGCAACTTCTTTTTCGGGTTCCTCAGTTTCCTCTTCGGTTGAATCATCTTCTTCCTCTTCGGCAACTTCTTCCTCGGATTCTTCAACTTCAGTGTCACCCTCAGTTGCTTCTTCTTCGACGACTTCTTCCTCTGCTTCTTCAGCAGGCTCTTCTTCATCCTCAGTTTCTTCTTCGACATATGGGACGAAATCAATTCCAAGCGTATTCTGAATCTTCATCAGCATTATTTCTAACTCTGGTAAGTTGATTCTACCGTCTTCATTGATATCCATAATCTTGACAAGTTCTTCGATTTCCCATGGTGGGAGATTTGCGATTTCCGCCTGCCTAAGTGCATTGGCAAACTCAACCATGTCGATAGTTCCTGAGTCGTCAACATCTGCCCAGTCGAAGAATTGAGCTGCAGTAGTGCCTCTGCTGCAAAGCCACTTTGTGAGTTTGACTANGTCTTCNTCGAATNTTGGACNTTCTTCAACAATCTCTTCTTCTTCAGTTCCTCGNGGGANACTCATTTGGATAATGATNCCAACTGTTCCCAATACGGCNCCTAATCCGACGATTACTCCGTTATTTGTTCTCTGNGTGTCATCNGGATCTACNTTTGTNGCCATNCCNGTNTCAGGAGGTATTTCGATACCTGCGACGTTAGATATAGCCTCAATTCCNGCCCATGCTGCAAANATAATCATGATGATTGAGATGATCTTNGCCTTCTCCACATCAGAGTTTATCCAGTCGGTTANGGGTGAACCTGCACCTTGCATGCTNNCGCNTTGCNTCTCACAGCATATAATTAGTCTCCCTTTTTTTANAGGGTCCTAATGTCAATTTGCAGAACTCATTCTAGCCTTCTAGATGAATGGATGGTGGACGCTGGGGGATTTGAACCCCCGGCCGCTTGGTTGCAAACCAAGCGCTCTTCCAGCTGAGCTAAGCGCCCCTTGTACCGTGCGGGTATGCTTCTCCCTTTTGAGGATTCACACGCGGTCGACCGTTGCGTCTCGGTCAGGACCAAGTCCCACAGATGAGATAGTCACTCCCAAGATTGATTCTAATTTTTGGATGTAGTTTTGGGCAGCTGCAGGCAATCCAGAGAATCCACGACCTTCCGAATTACACTTTCTTGCAATGCCTAACCACTCCTCTAGAGAGTGTGATGCAAAGCCTGGCATTGTGACATAAACCGGTTCACAATCTTCTAGCGCAATGGCACTTGCAGGCATTTCGTTAATCTCTACATCACCCATTTTGTAGCCAACGCAGATTTTGATTTCATCAAGCCCTCCAAGTACATCTAACTTGGTCAGTGCAATTTCAGTGAATCCATTTACACGGTTTGAATGACGCATTACGACAGCGTCAAACCAACCACATCTCCTTCTTCTTCCAGTGGTGGTTCCAAATTCGTGTCCTACACTGGTGAGGTGCTCGCCTACTTCATCGAATAATTCTGTAGGCATGTGCCCGTTGCCTACACGGGTGATGTAAGCCTTGGTAATTCCAATGACTGTGTCAACGTGGCCTGGATGGATGCCGGCTCCATGTGTTGCATTTCCTCTGGAAGTAACAGATGAAGTCACGAATGGGAAAGTCCCTTGGTCTATATCTAGTAAGCAGCCTTGTGCTCCTTCGAGGATGATTCTATCTCCCATCTTCACTGCATTATCCAATAGAATACCGGTGTCAGTTATGGCACTTCCAAATCTATTTTGAATCCAAGAAATCTGCTCTTCTAATTCTTCTGCAGTGACTCTTTGTCTGCAACCAGCGTGTTCTAGAGCTTTGTTTTGGCGTTGAGCCATCTCATTAAAATCACAATAAGGTAAGTCTGCAAACCTCAAGCCGATTCGATTGATTTTGTCAGCATAGGTTGGGCCAATACCTCTTCCTGTTGTTCCGATTTTTTTGTCAAGACCATCGATGTAGGTGTGATATGGAAGGATGATGTGTGCGCGATTCGAAATGAATAATCGCTTTCCAGAGGGGTCCTTTCCTCCTCCTTGAACCCAATCATTGAGTTCCTTATCTAGTACCCAAGGATCGATTACCATCCCATCTCCGAGTACTAATCCACATTCTTCTCGAGTTATTCCGGAAGGTAGTAGGTGGAATTTCAGAACCCTGTCACCGAGAACTACGGTGTGGCCAGCATTGTTACCTCCTTGGAATCTAGCGACCCATGTGGCACTTTCAGCCAGTCTGTCAACAAGTTTCCCCTTTCCTTCATCTCCCCACTGGGCGCCGAGTACGACTGTAGCTGGCATGGTTCTCATATCAAGCGCAGACAATATAGTGCATGAACTATGCGCAAGTGTCAATTTCCGATAAACAGTCCAAATTGGAAAAAATCAGCCACATTTCGACCACGATAAATCGATTGTTTCCACCTAGTGGAAAGTGCTATTTGACGCATAAAAACCACGGGTTTAAGTACTCCGCCGACGCATAACTATTGTTCTCGGGGAGAGAAGGTGCGATGAGAAGCAGTCAGCCGCTACTATGGCGGGACTGCCAGCGATATCTTTAANNACCCGTGGCCTAACTTNGTAACTCGGAGTTGAGAAGCAATGGAGCACGATGAAATCAGCCGTCGCGAGGCGGAGCAAAACAAGAGCATGCAGAGAAACAACACAGCCCGCAAGGGAATAAAATCCAGCCGCCCACACCGTGGAGTCGTCGATGGACATACTAAGCCTTGTGATGAGTGTGGAGTCTTGGACTGGAGAAGCGATAACAGCCGTGGCGAGGTTTCTTGCGGCGGATGTGGCCTAGTTGTTGAAGAGAACGTGATTGACCCTGGTATTGACTGGACCAATCACGAGAACTCAACCGACCGTTCACGCATTGGTGCGCCATCTACTCACACCCTTGCAGACAAAGGTCTGAACACCTCNATTTCACATTCGGACCTGACCTCAGGAGCTGCTGCTAGGTTGGGTATGTCTGCCAAGGCACGTCGCGACTGGCGTCGTCGCAGGGTCATGGATGAGCGTTCAAAGACTAGAGCAAGTCGCGCTCGCAACCTAGTCAAAGCAAACCAAATGGTACGTGACAAATCGGGTCTCCCAAAGTCTATGCAAGAAGAGGTTTGCAGGTTGTACAGAATCCTCTCACACCAAGGTTTCGTCACCGGTCGCTCGATTGCAGGAGTAACTGCAGCTTGTACATATCTCGTTGCCCGCAAAGAAGGTGTTCCACGCCAAATCCCTGAGATTGCTGAGACCTTCCAAGTTGATGAGAAAGAGCTGTCCCGTATGATTCGCCACATNTCTAGGAAGTTCAACATGCACAAGATTTCTAGCCCATCCGACTACTTTTCTCGCTTCATCAGTGACCTAAAGTTGCCTCCAAACATTTCCCTTCAAGTCGACCACCTATGGAAGGTTCTGCAACCTCGTGCTGATTTGTGGCAAGGAAAGAAACCAATGGGAGTCGCTGCTGCATTGATTTACAAGGCCGCTGCTGAGAGTGGACATAAGAGAACACAGGCTGAGATTTGCGCTGTAGCCAAGGTCTCTGAAGTCACACTACGCCAGCTGAACCGCATCATTGCAGGCCTCTTTAAGAGTCTAGGTGAAGCCGATAAAAACTGAAGATATATTCATTTGTTTGGTGTTCTTGCAATGTCTATGAGCCGCCGTACCAACCGTGTTCAGCGCAAGGTTAGAATTCCTTCGAGTAAGAAGAAGAAATCTGGTGCAAAGAAAGAAGCTAAGCCAGGAGAAATCTCCTGCTGTATCTCGAGTTGTGATGGCTTTGCAGACAAGCACATGGGTGGACGCTCACTCAGCCAAGAGAATGCTATCGATACTTGGGGCGAAGGCGGGTTCACTGTTCGAAAGAACAGAGTCCGTGTTTGCAAGTCTTGTTACAAGGTCTGGAAGAAGGACAACAAGGACGACATGACTTCCCATTACTGATCACTTTCACTTTCACCCCTGGTCTCTTGGAAATGAATGTAGACCCCGGGCAGTGAATTCAGTTGTCATGAGACAATTGAGAACAGTAGTCCGCTCGATGATTACCTCTGGTGGTAGTGTCGTAGCGATGGATGATGCAACAATAGTTTGGAAACCAAAGAACGACAGACAAAAACGGGTAAAAATTGCGGCTCCAGCTAGTGTTTTACTCGGGCTAATTGGGCCGGATGGAATGGTAGATAGAGTCGTAGCAGGAGATGTATGCGGAGGAGTGAATTTGATTTCTCTCGACTCAATGGAAGTAATCGACAGGTATGTAGTTGGAAATACCAAGATTCGTTCGCTGTGCTCTTCATCAATTAGTGGCGAGAGTATTCTGGCAGGTTGCGAGAATGGTTCGGTATTCATGATAGGGGCAAATGTTCCCAATCGAGTTCTGAACTTATTCGATCTCGATGGACCTGCCTCTGCCCTAAAGATTGTAGGTCAAGATTTGCATATTCAGCAAGGATGGGAAAGGAAAGTTGTAGCATGGACTGGTCCAAAATCAGTTCTTATCGCCTAATTTTTCATTTTCTTTCAGAGGCCAAGGCGGCTCTGAAGTCAAGAAGTATGCAGTTCTAGCAGGTCTCGGCCAGCTTCTTGGTACTTGACCATCATTATCTTGACATTCTTCGAGGAAGTTTAGATGCTGACTCAACACTTCATCAATACGCTCAACTCCCTTGATTGTAGGTCCTCTTGCAGGAACGATACTCTTTGGTGCTAAGTCGTGTATTGTCTCTAATGATGTAATCAATTCTGGAAGGCTACCACTCGGCATGTCCCATCTGCTAGGAGCATCTGCTCTGGGTAAGACAGCACCAGCAACAAGAACTCCACGTTGCTTTTCGAAATAGCCCATGCCGTCACTACAGTGGCCTGGCAGTGAAAGTGCGAACAATTCACCATCGCCTAGGTTGAAAGTATCTCCCTGAGCAATAGGTTCGCATTCTGTACTAGGCATATCTGAATCATATCGGTTGGCCCACGTAGAGTAGAAGTCTCCAGTTTCCAGTACTGAAATTGCATCGCTGTGGATGTGAATTGGTATGTTTCCGAAGGATTCGGCAATGTGCTTTGCAGCTCCCGAAAATGGGTAACGGCGACTAGTTAGCAATATCCTGTCGAGTTGACTTTCGTTTCCTTTNTGNTTCANGTGTCCAGTAATTCTCTCAACTTGTAGCATCTGGTACCATGTTGTACCCGAGTCAACTAGCANATTGCTCTCACTACCCGCGAATATGACCGCATTAGCGTCATGGTGTATTCCAGGTAATCTAATTATGCGCACAAATAACTCCACGAGGCTTTAGTGCTTCAAACATGGGTATCTCAAATACGGTTTGGNTTAAATACAGGGAGTGGGTCGGCGGAATCATGGCTCGATTCCCTGAAGCAGAGGCACGTTTGCTTCACGTGAAAATTTGCATGAAGTGCAATGCTCGAAACGCAGTGCGCGCAACATCCTGCCGTAAGTGCAACTACAAGGGATTGCGTCCTAAGAATGTCGAGCGCAAGGGTGCTTGATCATAGAATTCCTAGCAACGGCATGATGTATGCCATTGGTCCTCCTACTAAGAATAGTGGAATTATTGCAGGCCATAGGAATACTAAGAGTGGATATTTTCTCGTGACCCAAACCTCATCCACTCCATTTTCTTTCAGGGTTGAGATTTCTTCCATCAGTTTTTCTTTACTTGGTGTTTTCCTGGGAGCCCTAGTTCGATGAACAATTTTCTTCTCACCATTTGGCATTTCAGCAATAGTTGAGAGGAGCCATACGTGACTATCGATAACACTGTCAACATTCATTTTTTCAGCATGCCAAATCAATTTGAGAGTGGCATTTCCGTCCTTTAGATTCTTTAGAATCATAATGATTGGTAATGCTAAGAAAGCCAAACCACCCCACACAAGCAAGGCGATTGCCGGAGGCATTGCAATCACGGCATCTTCCATAACACTAGGATAGTAAATTGGAATACTAGACCAAGATGGAACTAGAATTGCAACCCACATCAAGCCTTTACAATCAGCACCGCCGTGAATAAGGCGCATCCTCCATGCCATGTCAACCAAGAATATTGGAATGAATACTGCAAATGTAGACCACCAAAGCGTTGCCTTTTCGCTGGCCTCTCCTGATAGGACTGACAAAATTGATTCATTGGAGTGAAGCAAAAGCCCCTGGACTACGCCCATTATTCCGACAAGATACCATACACTTACAGCCAAATCAAGACGACTGCCTGCTCGAATGTCATTTAATGAAGGTCGGCCAATAACTGCGACTGATGCGTATGCTACCATACCAGCTGCTGTTGCAAAGACATACCATTCTGCCTCTGTATTCAACAAGTCAAGAACCCACAAGAAAATCGCAGGTTTAGCCCAAGTTATCCAGAATTCATTAGGGACTCTTCGCTCTTTATGGTCGAGCCATGCTGCAATTCCTAGAGCCCAAAAGAGGACGATTAGGCGAGTCCAGGATATGACTTCCCCCGAATCCATGAAACTCGGATGGCGGCAATCGACTTAAAGGAGGCACTCTTGAGAAGGGCGTGCGCGAGTCTTTGTGCAGGTGTGAGTTATGTCCGACATTGAAACTAAGTTGGGGCAAATTGCCACAGTGATTAANCAAATAGACGANCCCAAAGTTCCTAGAAACATTCGCAAGGGTGCAAAAGAAGCATGCGANCAATGGNTACTGAACAAGTCCAAAGAGATGGANNTCAGAATTGCGATTACNCANGCNAAATTGGAAGAGTTGTATGAAGACCCTAACATTCCACCAGAATTTGGAACACTAATTCTGATGATNAATACGGAACTTGAGAAATTGCTTAGAGAAACTCTCTAATCATTCTTCTTCGCTTTCTTCTTCTAACTTCTCGATCAAATCTTCGAGTTGTAGACGTAGGTTTTTGGTAACTCTACCCGGTGAAATGTTCTCCCTTAGTTGTAAGAATTCGTCTCGACCATGTGTAGCAGCGAGAATGAACTCTATTTCATCTGCACGAGCTCTGCCTCTCTTTAGAATCGTTTGAGCAGCAGACCTGCTAGATATTCTAGCNACCTCTTCATCTGAAACACCAAGGGACTTTTGTAACTCCGCTAGTTTGTAAAACTCTCCTGAAGATAGGTTTCCATCTTTCAGAGCATCTTGCCATGCTTCTTCCAAAGTAGGTGCTCTTTCTGATAACAGAATTGCGATAGGTCGGGTTTCTTCGATGTTTTCAAGTACAATCTTTACGATTGCAAACAGTGGAACTGCCAATATCATTCCAACAATACCCCATAGCCAGAATGAGAATGCAGTAATCAAAAGTAAGAATACGGGGGAGAGGTCTAATGCCCTTCCTGCCCACTTGGTTTCAATGTAATTACCCCAAACTTGTTGATTGACTAACAGTAGTATTGTCATGAGCAGTAGCATTGAAGGTTTCAGCAAAATGATTCCTAGAATTAGTGGAGGAATTGTTGCAATCAGTGAACCAATATATGGGACATAATTCAGTATGAAAGTCATAACTGCCCATACGAACCATAGGTCGATATCAAACATCAACATGATTATTGCAGCAATGAAAGCACTACCTANTCCACAACCGGTTTTTACAATAATGTAAGTGTTNATNCCTTCTTCAATTTGAGTTTGGATAACTTCAACCCGCCCAGTCGAACTCCCCGGCCAAGCTCTTTCGATTCTTCCAGGAAGTAAATGAGCCTCGAAGATAATGAAAATTAGGAAAAAGAGTACTGTAATACCAGTTGTGACAAACGCTCCGACTTCACTAACAACCGAAGCAATGAGGTCCGTGGCCGTACCTCCTGAACCAATGCCAATGGTCTCTAAATCACCGCCTAGAGTACCTGTGTCTCCTTTTACAGATTCTGTGATTGCTGGACCAATAATTGGAACCTTTTTCAGATTCTTCCATTTTTGGTTGAGTTTACCATTGTATTCCTCCTGTCTTTCTTCATCTTCTATGAGGCCTTGAGCTTGTGACCANGCGAAGAAAGCGGTCGAGATTAGAATCAATATGAACAATAAGAGCATTGTTAGATATGAGAGAAATACTGGAAAATTGTTTTTTGAAAGGTAGTCTGCACCTGGCTTCAGCACGAAATATATGCCTAAAGCAATGAAAAATGGTTTTAGTACAGTCTCTAGATGGATCATTGCCAGACAGACTACTGTCAGAATGATTGCTGAATGCGAAAACGTAGCAATTCTGTTGTGAAACGACGAACTACTANTGTTGTAGGAACTCTCTCCCATAAACTGAGACAATAATTTCCAATACTTGAGTTAATCACCCAAAATCAGGTTTGTAAATTGCGTATTCACGATAACTGGCTGTTAGGTGAGACTTCAGGTGTCAATCTGTCTATGACAGCGGACAAGCGCTCAACAAGGCTAGTCTTCATTTCACCGATTAGCAATGCGTGTTCCATCACTTCGTCAAGAGTATCTACTGCAACGACTTCAATGTCTTCGAACTGCTGGTCCAGTAGAACATCTTGTGCATTGGCACGAGGAATGACAACGGTCTTGATACCTGATTTGGCAGCGGATTCAATCTTTGCAGTAACTCCGCCAATAGGTAGTACTTCGCCACGTACTGAAAGGCTACCAGTCATAGCTAAATCTTGACGAATTGGAATATTCTCCAATGCAGAGATTATGGCGGTGGCGATAGTAATTGATGCGGAATCACCGTCAACGCCGTGTGTGTCTACGAATTGAATGTGAATATCATAATCAGAAACATCCTTTCCAGTTAGTTTCTTGATTACTGCGCTTACGTTAGTGACACTTTCCTTCGCTAGGTCAGATAGTCCGCCAGTAGCATAAACCCTGCCGCCGCTGGCCAAAGAAGGGGTAACAAGTGCTTCTACAGGTAACATAATTCCACTGTAATCAGACAATCCGGAATCTGCGCCAAGAACAGCTAGCCCATTGACACGCCCGATTCTGTTGCCTGAGTTCACAACAAGTGAGTATTCTTGTCGCCTCTCGATCATTCTGTCAGCAACTTGTTGTTCAAGCGGCTTTGCAATGTTTCTAGCAGCAAGTACATGTCTCGAGGTTGTGTATTGAGCGCCCTCTTCACAAGCTAAGTCGCCTGCAATCCTGACCAAGCCGCCTAATTCACGTAGTCTTAGAGATAATTTTCCACGGCGACCTGCGCGGCGTTGAGCCTCTCGCAGAATTACAGCAACTCCGGTTCTATCGAAGTGAGGAATCTCTCTTGAGGTTCCCAAATCTCTTCGTACTTCTTGTGCGATGAATCGAATTAGCCTGCGGCGGTTTGCTGTAGTATCAGGCATGAATGAATTGACATAGACTTCGTATCCATATCCACGAATACGACTTCTAAGCGCAGGGTGCATGCCTTGAATAGCGTCTAGATTTCCTGCAGCAATCAGAATGAAGTCACAAGGAACAGCCTCGGTTTTTGTCAATGCGCCACTAGAGCGCTCTGAACGACCTGAAATCGGGAAAGCGCGCTCTTGCATTGCAGTCAGTAGCGCCTGCTGCTCTTCTAGTCTGAGCAAGTTGATTTCATCGATGTACAACACTCCGCCGTGCGCACGGTGAATCGCACCAGGCTCTACTCTATCGTGTGCAGGAGTTTCCATTCCACCACTTTGGAAAGGGTCGTGTCTTACGTCCCCAAGTAGACTACCGGAAAGTGTGGCTGTTGCATCTACGAATGGTGGGGGGTCTTGTCCTTGATGTTTGACTAGAACCTTAGGAATACGTGCTTCATCAGCGCCNCCCATGCGTGAGCGCAGGAACATGTAACCAAACATCAATAGTAGCATTCCGAATAGTAGCGTCAGAATATCTCCACTTTGCAAAGCGACTACTGCCAGTAAGAATGCAATAGCGACAAATCCAATCATCAGCATTTTTTGGCTCTTCTCTCGTTGTATCTTCACAGCCTCTTTCTGGCTCTTAACGATTCGATCACCGCGTCCAGCAGGAACAGTACGAACCCTTGGCTCGTTTTCGTCGTCATCGTTAGGATAGCAGAGAATATCCTCCAGCTTATCTTGTGGTAGAAGTTCTGTCATTGACCTCGCTAGCATTGATTTGCCGGTACCAGGGTCTCCAATCATCATCATGTGCCTGCGTTGTTCAGCAGCTTTGCGAATCACGATTGAGCCAGCCTCTTGACCAATTACTTGGTCGACCAGCCTTTCAGGGATTGGCACATCTTCGGTTGATTTGAAATCAATACCTCGGACCCATTCGTCGACAGGAGTCGTGTTTAGTTCGATATTATCTGAGGCCTCAGGACTCCAAATAGTGACCATTTCTTCCACTTCATCAGGGATACTTTCATCCTCCTGAACATCGGAAATCTCGGTTACTTCCTCTTCGGTCACAGTTACTCCTCCTACACAGTCCATTTTAGCCGTTTGGCAAGCACCATAGCGTCCAAATTGGACCTATAAAAACCAATCATTGCTGATATTGGTGGCCGTAATACGCCCACTGCTCCATAGTCCATCCTGCTGGTAGACCGCCTGGAGGCAGTGGAGGCGCTCCTGGTGGAACTTGAGCGACCGCTGGTGCAGGAGCTGCTACTGGTTGCTGGAAGATTTCTTGTGCTCCTCCATACATTGAGTTTGCAACTGCATCGTTCGCTGGCAGTTCATTAGCCCAATCTACCATCCTTTCTGGACCGTTGCCGCCGTTTCCTCCACGCATGAACATTAGTCCAGCAAGTAGTGCAGCGATGATGACACCAATAACAATCAAGACTACTGTTAGGTCAAGTCCACTCTCGCTAGATGCTCCGTCACTGTTACCTGCATTCTTCTCAACACAAGTTGTGTATTCACATGCTTCTGCTAAGTCCGCTTCCATTTCATCAAGTTCAGCGACAGCTTCGTTGTATTCGGCAGTTCCTTCTTCCATGCCATCGATTTCAGTCTTCTTTGTAGCAATGGAATCTGTTAGTTCGGTTACCAATTGCTTGACTTCTTCTTCAGTCATGGTTTCTGGACCAGGTGCTGCTTCTACAGCAGTCCACGTTAGAACTGGATCTTTGTACTCGAATTTGTCACCATTTGCTGCAACTGCAGTAATCTTGACCAACTTCACGTACCACTGTGAACCCATTGCATCTAGTTGGCCATTAGACGGATCGAATGTCCATCCAACGCTCTTCATTGTTATATCATGCTCATGCACTTCATTAATCATACAAACTTCAATGTTACAAATTTGCCATGTGCTGGTTAGTGAAGTAATAGTCACATCGTTCTTGTTCAGGAACATAGTCGATTCAGGAACTTCTCCAATGTAGACATTGTTTACTTCAACACGTACATCCGCATCAGGACCTTGTCCAACAAGCAAAGGCATGCTGTCGTAGACATCTACGACTAGAGTGTAGATGTTAGAATCATACCTGTCTTCTGTTTGGATTGTGACGGTTTGCAAGCCTGCTGTATCCCAAATTAGGGTCAGGGTGTTGTCTAGGAAGTTGACACGAGCGGCGCCAGGGGTTGGGTTACTTGCTGTTACGGTAACTTCGTTGACATTGCCGTCTACATCGGTTAGAATCTCGTTCAGGAAGATGACCTTCTGAGTTCCAACCTTCAAGCGCAAGTTCTCGAATTCCGAGAGGTCTAGGCGCGGTGCATCGTTGATCGGTGTGATTGCGATTGTAATCATCTGGTCAGAATATTGCTCGCCGTCGCTTGCACGGATTGTGATTGTTGTTTCACCGTTTATGTCATCATCGCTGGTTGCATAATTTAGGGTGAAACCATTCAGTGTAATGTCTAGTAAATCTGGGTTTGTGTTGTCAACAATTGCCAACATCAAATCTTCAGAAGAAACAATGTTTCCATTGTTATCCGTGTCTGATAGGTAAGGTAGCAAATATAGCGAAGAGGTGGACGCCTCGTCTACATATTGCTTCTCCACACCAGCCCATCTTGGTTGTCCATTCTCAATAACGTTGAACAGAAGAGTTCCAACAGCTGTATCGGTTCCATCATCGACTGAAATCTCGATTCCTGAAGCAGTTGGTACTCCATTGACGAATCTGATGTTCTCAAAGTAGACTTCGATCTCTTCTGTGGCTGGGTGCCAAGCTACGAAGTTAGGGCTGTTGCTTGTGATGACCAACTGGTCAAGGTCTGTTTCAGCGTCTTCGATGTTATCAACGATTGAAACCTTTGTTGAGGTTTGTACCTTTACAGTAGGTACAGGTTCTGCAGTGATAACCGGTAGAGCGTTCTTCAACTCGAATCCGTTCTGAGTAATCTGCCAGTCGCTGGTTTGCATTCTGGAGTCAATCGCACGGACACGAATGTCGTAGTCGCCTGCTCCCATGTTCATGTCAGGCTTGACTAGATACTGACGGTGTTCGTTTGAAGTACCCTCTTGGTATACTTCCTCTCCACCTACTATCATATCTCCGCCAATCCATTGGTTCATGCCAGCTTGGGAGACTTCAACATCGAATGTAAAGAAGGATGTGTTGATATCAACAGCATCGTTGATTGTTGTCTTTGCTTCGATAAGGAAGTTGTCTCCTCTCTCGATTTGGTTGCTACCGATGACTTGTGCCTTTCGAGCAACAGGCACAAGGTCGTGCGGGATAATTTCTGTTGCGTCATTGTTGGTGCCTGACTTGTCAGCGACTAGGTTAGACAATTCTACTCCGAAGGTAGTTTGGTAGGCAGAGGATGGCAAACTCGAGGTGTCAATTTGTCCGGAGAATGATTGTGTAGCACCGTTACTAGCGAAATTTCCTAGAGATTGTGTGGAACCAACATAGTTCTTGACGTTGTTAACCTTGTAATAGAATCTCAAATCTCCACCGTCGCTATATGCATCAACTCCGTTGTTGATTACTGTTGCTTGAACGTTTAGTACATCCCCATTGATGTATCCTCCGCTAGGAGCACTAGGGTTGTCCGCAGTGAATGTTTGGATACCAAGGTCGATTGTTGGAGCCATGTTGGAATCTGCGGCAGACAGCACATTTCGGTGACTTGTGTGGTCTCCATCTAATAACGCTGCTACTGTAAGGAAGTTGTCAGCCGAACTGATTCCACTAACCGCTCTTGCAGTTGAAGTTGGTACAGTCCATGATTTGGTTACTGGTGTACCTGCTGTTAGTGTAAAGGATTCGAATCCGTTATTTCCGTTGTTTAGTAGCCATTTTTTCCACAGGTTTGGAGGGTGGTCAGAGCCACTACCTGCTGTGTAAGGTTCGTATCCCTTTTCTTCTGTTACTGCAGCGTAGAGGTATACATTCTTTGTTCCCGAACCGCTGTATACGGCGGTGATTTCGATATCCATATTGTTGCCGTTTTCAGATTGAATAACTGACAATGAGTAATCGTTTGCGTTTTGCATGTTTCCGCCATTTTGGTAGTAACTGTCGTAGTTTTGACCACCTACAGTGTAGTAAGTTCCTGATGGAGCATCACCAAAGACCGTTACTGGGATGCCGCCGGTGTATCCAGGAGCGTTTTGGATGTGTGATCTACGATTGATTGGAGAATCGGATGGCCATCCTGTTGTTTGGGATTCCCAAAATGATACGAAGGTGAAATCTGAGGATTGAGTACCTCCTCCTCCGTTAGTGTTGTACAAGTTTTTCAAATTGTTTGTAGCTGTAATGCAGGGTCCACACCAATGCGCTCCCATATATTCAGCAAAAACTGGGTGTCCAGGGCTCGTGGCCTGAAACTCAGTTGGCTCTTTTTCTAATTCAGAAACAACTTTTTCATTGTCGGCGATAAGTCCACCAAAAGATGCAAGAATGCTCAGAAGCATCAATCCAACAATTGAGTATGCAGTCGTACGTACGGTCTTCATGGTCATTGTTTAGAAAAACATGGTATTTAGACATGTGCTCTCTTTGTCACACCCCCTNCGGGGGTATCTTCGAAATATTCATGCGAATCGTTCTTGGTATATTCCTTCTCGCAGAACCATGGCAGAGTATTCGGTCCTAATGGAAAAAGAGGGGCGTATCCATGTTGTAGAAGTGGTTGATGAAATGGTCAAACACAAGGGACTGGGAGTGATTAATACCGCAACACTGCTTGCTAATTCTAACATTGGCGATGAAGTTCTTGTAGGCCAGAAGTATCTTACAATCATGCCGGCCAGATTACCGGAATTGATCTCTGGAATGGCCAGGAGAGCTCAGACTATTTCTGCAAAAGATGCAGGATTTTTTATCACGAAGTTGGGAATTGGAGGTGGCGACACTGTTCTTGAGGCAGGATTAGGCTCTGGCGGTCTTTCATTACATCTCGCAAGAGTGCTAGGAGAAACCGGCCATCTAGTTACCGCAGAACCTAGAGATGAACATGCGAGCGTAGGTTTGACCAACTTACAAAGGGCGAGCAAATGCTTCTCGGGGTTCCCTAAACATACTCACTGTGAAGGCATGGTAGAAGATGTAGTCCTCGATGAAGAATTCAATGCTATCATCTTAGACATGCCAGTACATTCTCCTGCGATCGCTGCATGCGCACCTAAACTTGTATTTGGTGGNAGACTTGCATGTTATGCACCTACAACTTCCCAACTCGAGGCTTGCTGGAAAGCTTGTGAAGAAGCAGGTTTGGTAGTAGAATGGGCTGGTGAGTTGATGGAAAGACAGTGGGGTCTGACTTCGAAGGGAGGAATGAGGCCTGTGAATGGCCCCTTCGGCCATACTGCGTTCCTTTTGGTTGCGCAAAAGAGATAATTACTCAACGACCCTGATTCTAGTTTCACATTTTGGACATGTGAATCTGAACGGTGGTTCACTTCCTTCGGGAACTCCAAGCCTTGCTTCGCAAGATGTACAAGTGACCTTATTGTATTCATCAATTCTAACTTCATTTGGACCAAGTGGGATTTCTTCTTCCTCCTCTTCTTCCAGTACATCTGCGGGCTTTCTGAACAGGCGAATATACATCAGTAGAATCAATGCTAAAGCCCAACCTGATGCGAACATGATGATTGAATTGCGATTGTCGAGTTCAATCAATCCCAAATCCATGCCTTGAGGAGGCAAGTCAGGGCCTGCGACATCCACCTTTAGTTCAGGCGATTTATCGGTTACGGTTTGACCCAATATTTCGCTTCTCGCCTCAACTGTGATAGAAGCCTCAAATCCGTCTAGATTGATTGGAGTTAGCATTATTTTGAAGTCCTGACAACCCTTACTCGCAAGACTGAATGTTGAATTAATCCCAGTCTCTCCTGCTCTGAAGAATACAACATCCATCTGAGGTTCATTCTTGCCACTCAAATCCAAACTACCCTCAACAAATGTATTAGCTTCGTTACAAATAGTCAGAGAAACAGTGTGCTGGTCTGAACTTTCATCGAATATCAAATTGTTCTTGTCGAATACAAATGAAATCACTTCATCATTCCAAGATGGCTCCACATTGTACGCTTCACTGAATGTAACCATCATGTCGGAACGTGCGGCAGAGGTTAATCTGAATGTCAGAACCTTTGTCCCGGCAGTTTCTCCTTCAGCAACCATACAGGACCATGATATTGGAATGGAAGACATGCTAGGAGAAAGGAAGACTTCTGCATCGTCTAAGTTACAATCCATTTCAACGGTGTTGATACGCATGGTGTCGTTTGCAGTCCCTAGGTTGGTTACGATAACATTCCCGTAAATCATCTCCCCAGGTTTAGCTTCAACACTGTCGCTCATTACAGTGATTAATCCATTTGCGATTTGTGGAATAACTGAGATAGAGATAGAATCAGTAATCGTTGAATCATCAGTGCTTGTGACTGTTATTGTTAGATCAACTCCAGTTGTTGGAGCGCCACTAGCAATTTCTCTAGCTGTAATTGTTATACTGCCTGATTGCCCGGATTCCAAACTCAATGAAAGCGTATCAACACTAATTGTGAACCAATCACTCACAGCACTGTTGTTAATGTCAGCTACGAATGTTTCAGTTGATGTACCCAAGTTGGTTACCATCAGTGTTAGACTCGAATCACCCAAAGGCGATGCGATTATTCTGTCTTCGCTAGAGTCAACCATCACTTCATGTCTGTCTGCAACCTGAAGGTCAATTGTCAATTGAGTGGATGTCCAGCCTCCATCAAAGGTTATTGTGAAAGTATCACTCATTGGTTGCAGTCCCGCAGAAGCCACTAACTCTAGTTCGATATCGGTAGAATAGCCTGCTTCAAGTGAAACATCTTCAAGGCCATTTGCTACAGTAATTCCATTCGGAAGGCCGCTGAGTGTAGCACTCAAATCAAGGTCCTTTGTCCCGTCATTGGAAATGTTGAGAATGATGGAAGAGTTCTGTCCGGGAACGATAACTATTCGATTTTCAGCAGGCCCAGTCATCGATAGTTCGGCATATTCTTTCACTTCGAAAACACCGCTATCGTTCACTGAGTTGCTGCCGCTGTTGGTAGATGACATTGTGAAATCAAGAGTAATATTGCCTACCAAATACGAATCGACTACAACTTCCATGACAACGTATTGAGATTCACCTCTGTCAAGTGTAACGGGTGACGGATTGGTAAATGTGACCCCTTCATCATCGATTCCGATCAAGGAAATGGTATCTTGTTCAGTACCCTCATTGCTGATGACAACATTGAAAGTTTCAGACGTGTCAACATCTAGTTTTATCGAGGTAGGAATGACCATCGAGAGACCCCAAGATTCGCCAACAGTTACAGTGAAAGCATAATTTTCGGAAACAGAAGTATCTTGGTTGAGGGTGCCGTGTAGAGAAATTAAACATTCATCATTAACGTGAGTATTGACTCCTGCAGTAATGAGAATGTCAATTTCATAGGTGTCGTCCTCCATGATTTGGGTTTCCAAATCACTCAAATGCGCAGAGCAATCTCCCGAATCAACCATTGTTTGCCACGTCCAATTACCATCTGCAGATGAGAGACTGGTTATCTCCACTGTGGATGTTACATTTTCCCCCGGCAATAAGGTCTGGTCGATCGAATGTGAAAATGACAAATCATGAACAGCTGTGACTTCAATGACCATAGTTGAGTTTACGGAGAAGTTACCAAACACGCTGGCAGCATACAAATTGTAACCGTAAAACCCAGGATTAGCATCGGTTGGTATCGATATGTGTAAAGTTGCATACCTCGATTCACTAGGCACCATCAGGTCGACAGTATCGTCCAAGAATCGAACGTCCCATGTGGGGTTAGATTTGCTCAAGATCCCGTTTGTGGAGTTTCCTGTATTGTTCCCCCCGGTGCTGTTTCCGCCAGTATTGTTTCCTCCGGTGTTATTCCCAGTGTTGTTACCGCCTGTGTTGTTGCCACCAGTATTGTTTCCTCCGGTGTTATTCCCAGTGTTGTTACCGCCTGTGTTGTTCCCACCGGTGTTATTGCCAGTGTTGTTCTCACCAGTGTTGTTACCGGCGGTATTGTTTTCTCCGGTGTTATTTCCAGTGTTGTTACCTCCAGTGTTGTTTCCAACAGAAGTCCAGTTTGCCCAGAATGCAACCAAGTCGGGTGTTTGGCCCACTGAAAGAAGTATTGTATCGTTCACGTTACCGTTGTTTGACACCATTATTGAGACATTAGTTTCATCACCTGGTGCCATTTCAACTAGTCCGTTGTCGCCTGCATTCGATGTGTCGATTGCAGGTAAGTACTGTGGCAAGACTGTGAGTTGGACCCCAATTGTGCTTGATATGTTTGCATCGGGTTCAGTCACAGTAATCGTGAGAGTGCCAGAATTACTTGGGAGTGCAGAAGTGGACAGTCTGATAGCTATGTCTGTTGTAGCACTCAGAGTTGGAATCACTCCAGTTACATTTGAATCGGCTGGGGTAACTTCCCAAACTGTATCAAAACCAGAAACCGAGATTGAATATGTTTCAATTGATGAACCGTTATTGCTAATGGTCAAAGTGATGTTAGTCGCTTCACCTGGCGACAAAATCACGTGATTTACATCGGTTGAAAGTGTGATGCTAGGGTGAGCACTAGCCATTGGAACCAATGGTGCAATAGCCATAATCATGACCAAAATGAGTGCATCTACTCTGCGCGACATGGTTATTGCGATTCAATACTGACTTTTCATCCAATCGGCCCTAAGGGCCGACATGAATTAGTTCTGAAGAGAATCGATTTTTGCCTGAATGAGTTTTTCCCACGGGAATTCGCCATCAATGCCCGGAGTTCTACCAAAGTGACCGCCTGCAGCAGTACTGGAGTAGATTGGTCGCAACAAATCAAGATCATTTGCGATTGCCTTTGGAGTGAAATCGAATACTTCTTTGACTTTTGCAGTTAACTCAGAATCGGTAAACGAGGATGTGCCAAACGATTCTGCACGAACACTCACCGGTTTTGCAACACCAATGACATAGGATAACTGGATTTCACATTTAGTTGCCAACCCCGATGCAACAACGTGCTTCGCTGCCCATCTTGCGGCATATGCAGCTGATCTGTCTACCTTTGAAGGGTCCTTGCCGGAGAATGCGCCTCCTCCGTGTCGCCCCATTCCTCCATATGTGTCGACGATAATTTTCCTACCAGTCAATCCTGCGTCTGCGTAAGGACCCCCGGGGTCTGCGAATCTACCAGTGCCATTAACTACCAAATTATATGGCTCCTGAATCAGATTTTCGGGGATTGCATGTTCGACAACATGCTTCCTGATTTCCTTGCGTACGAATGCCAACTCTTCCTCTTCAGAACCTCCAAATTGGTCCTTCAGATTTTTATCGTGTTGGATTGCAATAACGATTGTGTGAATCCGCTTTGGAACTCCGTCATCATACTCGATTGTGACTTGGCTTTTTGCATCAGGTCTAGCCCATGGCAGTGTGCCATCCATTCGTGCATTGGTCATTCTTCGTGTCAATCTTTGCGAAAGAGCAGCAGCGAGTGGGAAAAATCTACCTTGAAGATCATCAAATTCTTCGGTTTCCATACATGCATAGCCGAACATTATTCCTTGGTCTCCAGCACCTTGTTCTGATGTGTTGACTCCTTGGCTAATATTTGCAGCCTGTGCTGTGATTTTTTGAATCACTTCACACCTTTCTTCGGTTGTGGTGTCAAACCCGATGTCGTGAGAATCATAACCGATTTCTGCTGCGGTTCTACGAGCAATATCCTCGTAGTTAGGATGCTCTCCGGAGAGCGTTACCTCACCTGCAAGAAGAATTATTCCTCTTTCCTTTCCGCCTTTTACACTTGTTTCGACAGCAACTCTTGCGTTCCTGTCAACCGCTAAACAAGCGTCAACTATGGCATCACTAATCGCATCACACAACTTGTCTGGATGTCCAGAGGCTACGCTCTCAGACGTGAAAAGTTCCTCTGCCATAATTAAACGGCCATTATTATCCTCTATCAAATCTATGTTTTGGTCAGCGATGACTTCATGTTCGAAAGTGTCACGCCCTCACACATGGCGCAAGACACAGTTTGGCATCCAACCGCTTTTCGAACACACACTCTCGGACAAATTCAGAGCGATGGAGCAAGCCTTGTAGGTAGTGAAGTAACCATTTGTGGCTACATGGAAGCAAACCGCGGCAAAGGCAAAATCTGTTTCATGGATGTTAGAGATGGAACTGGCAAAGTTCAGGTTTTCTTGAAGCAAGGTGGAATCAGCGATGATGAATTAGCTACAGCACAGGGTCTTTCTCGCGAATCTACAGTCCAGATTGTGGGTGAAGTAGCTCAAAAGCGCCCACCTAAGGTTGCTGAAGGAGAACCAGTTCCACCACCTTCCTACGAAGTGGTAGCATCCAAATTTGTAGTTCTTGCACAGGCAGAAACTCCCCTGCCTCTGGGAGTGACAGACACTGTTTCTATCGGTCTTGATACTCGTCTCGACAACCGATTTTTGGATTTGAGAAGGGCACACGTTAACGCAATGTTCACTCTAAGAGCAAAAGTTCTACAGTATGGTAGAGAGCATCTAATTACTGAAGGATTTAAGGAAATCAACTCTCCAAAAATCATTGCATCTGCATCAGAAGGTGGAACCAATTTATTCCCAATGATGTATTTCGATACTCCTGCATTCCTATCCCAGAGTCCACAATTGTACAAGCAGTTGACTGTTCTTGGAGGAATGGAAAGGGTATTCGAAATCGGTCCTGCATTCCGTGCTGAGAAGCACGATACTTACAGACACCTGAACGAATTCATTTCTTTCGATATTGAAGGAGCATGGATGAATGATGATGATGTCATGTGTGTTCAAGAAAGAATGATTCATCATATCTGGAAGACGGTTGCAGAAAATGACCAAGACCAAATCGCCATCATCAACGAATACCGAGCGAGTCAAGGAGACGAACCAATTTCTGTGGAAGTCCCCAGCCTGCCCTTCCCAAGGATTGAGTATTGCGACGCTATCAAAATGATTCAAGATGCGGGTGTTGAAATCACCTGGGGGGATGACATCGAGTCATCCCATTGTGACATTATTGCGGCGAAGTATCCCGGATTCCACTTCCTGCCTCGTTGGCCAATGTCGATGAAACCATTCTACATTCATCATGTGCCTGGGGAACTTGGCTCAACTGGCGAGCAATTGTCTAGAGGATTTGATCTGAATTATGGTAGAGACGAAATGACGAGTGGTGGACAGAGAGAACACAATGTTGACGTTCTAGAACAGAACTTGAGAAACATGGAATTGGACCCTGCGGATTTCACATTCTACACAGATGGTTTCCGNTATGGAGCTCCACCTCACGCAGGATGGGGATTGGGAGTAGCACGTTTACTGATGGTACTGACCGGTTCCCGGAATGTTCGTGAAACAGTTCTCTTCCCAAGAGACCGCAGTAGAGTTACACCTTGAGTTGGTAAAATTGGCAGTAGACCGCATGCAGTGGGGTGCTGAAGATTGGCAGTTTGCTGATTTGTACATGCCGGATGAACCATCTCCGTACCAAAAGGACGAGGGAATCCCATGTGTAATGCTAATACACGGAGGTTTCTGGAGAAAGAAATTCACTCTTGATTTGATGGCTCCAATCGCTGAAGATTTGGCAGAACAGGGTATCGCTGCATGGAATATTGAATTCAAAGGCTGGGAAGATGGAGATGAAGGTGTCTGGATGGACACTCTTTCTGATGTAATGAGGGCTTGGGGCCAACTTGCGCTTCTACCTGGCATAGACATTGTACGCTCGATGATTTTGGGTCACTCTGCAGGAGGTCATTTAGCATTGATGATGTCAGCTGTCGCTGAGAGAAAACCTTGGCTAACAATAGCACAAGCACCTATTGCAGATATTGTTGCTGCAGATCATGCAAAATTGTCTGATGGTGGGGATGCAGTTCGTCGTTGGATGGGTTGTGCTCCTGAGGGCAATGAAGAGTTGTGGCGTCGAGTAAACCCGGTTGATAACCCTCCAAAGACCTCCGTTGTACTGATGCACGGCAAGGCAGACCAAGACGTACCTTGGATACAATCAGAATCGTATGCTAGGGCAATGAAGGCTAAGGGCGTCGAAGTCCAGAAAGTATGGTTGCCAGGAGATCATTATTCAATCATTGATGTTGCTAGTGATGATTGGTTAACACAAGTTGAGACCATTAGGGATTGGTTGTAAGGTTCAATACCCTGCGCTACTTGGCGTATACATGGACTGGCTAGGAGATGACTTTCCCTTTTCCTCTAATGCGCTTATCGGAAAGCATGCAATTGTGTGTGGAGCATCCAAAGGAATAGGTGCAGCCACAGCAAAGATGCTCGCTAAAGCTGGTGCTAAAGTTACTGCAGTTAGTAGGAATCCACACGATTTAGTTGCTACTCTTGATGGTGAAGGGCATACGGGAATTAGCCTTGATTTAGAGGACCAAGAATCAATTGNGAAATTTATTTCTTCAATTGAAGAATGNCACATCCTAATTAACAATGCAGCAGGTCCTCCAGGAGGGCCNCTGCTAGACAATGACATCGAAGATTTTGAAGCACCNTTCAAGAGACATCTGCATGCATCNCATACACTGGTGCGGGGTGTCGTACCACTGATGGAAGAAGNCTGGGANNGGCAGAATTGTCAACATAATCTCAACATCGGTNAGAGAACCAATTCCAAACATTGGACTTTCNAATACATTGAGAGGAGCAATGGCCTCGTGGGCAAAATCACTTTCCCGTGAACTTCCAACATGCATCACAATCAACAATGTTCTNCCAGGCTTTACAGATACAGACCGTCTTGGTTCTCTAGCATCTTCGATTAATTCCAAGACTGGAAAAAGCATCGAAGAGATACACGAGGGATGGATGTCTCAAGTTCCAATTGATAGGCTGATTGACCCACTTGAAACAGGAGCAGCAATCACTTACCTCTGCATGCCTATATCCGGCGGCATCCGGGGTGTTTCTCTCGCTGTTGATGGTGGCCGAATGCGCTCGATCTGAGGTGGTATATTGACCGAAATGAATCAGGCTCAAGCTGAGGAACTAATGGATATGTTTGCCGATGGTAAACTGATTGATTCCATCAACACTAGTTTGGCATTGCATTTGGTAGACCTTGCTCGCGAGTTAGGTAGAGATGCACTAGTTGGCAGACTACTGGACCATGCAGTGAAAGTTTCTGAAAATCCTGAAGATCAAGGTTGGTGCCAATTCGAATTGCTGAAACATCAAGGCGCTAGCAAAGATGAGTTGATTGGCTTGGGAGTTCAATCAGAAAAAGACGGCCTTCCTGGTCTCGCAGCAGGTATCTTCCATCACGTTTCATTGATGTCTCTAGGTAGTGATGAAGCAGGATTATTTGCTAACCGCTCAATGAGATTGAGAGAAGAGGCGGATGATTTGGAAGGTATGATCTACGGACATGCATTACTAGCACATATTGCTAAATCCGAAGGAGACTTTGAGAAAAGCCAACTCCATCTCCAAAAAAGGTTGGACATCATCCCGGTAACAGAGAAGTTCGAGAGGATGGAGGCGCTGGCAGATTTGGCACATTCACACTCTTCTCTGGGAGAGTTAGAACAGGCGCAAGCATTCTTGATTGAGTCCTTGGAAATTGCTACAGAATTGCAAGAGTTATCCGGGATTTTGGTCGCAAGATGGGGGCTTGCTGACCTTGCTGAAATTTCAAATCAACCGGATGAAGCAATGGTTCAGTTATCTGATATTATGACGGTATTCATGGAAGCAGGTGCTATCGTACCTGAACCTGTGCGCGAACGCATTTCAAAACTAACCGCACAACAGTGATGTTGATACATCGAGGCCCTCTCCCTTAGGGAGAGGGATTGTATGGAGTTCGACATATTCTTCTCGATATCACAGACTCCAGACCACAATGGATTCACACCCAGCGAAGCAGAAATGTTCGCGAATTACTACGAGCAATTGGAAGCAGCAGACCGTTTAGGGTTTGGTGTTGCTTGGATTGCACAAGCCCATTTGTCTACACAAACTCAGCAAAGTAACTCAAGGCCAGTGGTGCCTCACTGGAAGGGTGAAGTAGGTCTTTGCACAGATTTCCCTCAACTAGCTTTGGAATCTTTCAGGAGAACAGAGAGAATCGATGTGGGCTCTGCTGTGGTTAGCATCCTAGCCAGTGGTGGGCCTATTGCCCAGGCCGAAAGAATGGCCAACACGGTACAATTCCTGTCTCATATGGATTCCAATCGTAAGTTACACGTTGGATTTAGTGCAGGTAGATTCGAGTTCATGGCTCGCCCTTATGGGATTACTCCTAGGAATGAAGTGGAAGAAGCTGCTTGGCCGGCGCTACGTGGGCAAATTTTCATGGAAGCAAGCGAAATATTCCTGCGATTATTGCGAGGAGACATCATTAGTTCTGAAGATATTCGCTCAACAGTATTGACGAGAGATAATTTCCGCTCTGATGAAGACTGGAGCGCTGTTCAAGGTGCGGCAGGTGGCCAAGCCGATGAAATAGAAATCGACAAGAGATATCAGTTTGAGGAAATCTC
>PBXT01000036.1 GCA_002727695.1 Methanobacteriota archaeon
TACTAGTAGTTCAGTCAGTTCCTCTTTTGCAGGGTTAGTATTGACTCTGTGCCATAAGCCCATTTTGCTCAAATCCTTGACCAATAGTAAGTAAAAGAAATTTTTGATTAGCATAACATTCATACCAAACAACGAACGGTTAGGCTAGAATACACCGGAATTTGTGTTTAAAAAATCCCAGTTACTTCGTCTCGGGGGTTATACTCTGAAACACTTAGACAAAATCGTCGAATCTCAGAATACTCTCAGGTCCAGATATGTTAGAGAATTAATAGATTCATTTACTGATTGAACTATGAACTAATAGATTTGGATAATTTGCAGAGGGTTACCCAGAACCCCATTGCATTTTATTTCCCGTTACAATGGGGATTCAGTGGGTCGATACAGACGCTACCCTTTGATTTGAAGAATGATCGGTGAGCCTAGCGCCTGCTGATTTCTTTCTCATAATCGGTTTTTCCAAATCCATCTGGAATCCCCCATTTATTGATGTAGAAATCAATTGGAATTGCACCATCTCCTCTGTCTACACCGTAATTTTCTCCATAGATATCCTCTACGATTGGCGTGGGCCCGTCGTACGTCAAATACCAATCTTCAGAGACACCCGGGCCGCTTTCAACACCATCAGGGCCAATCCAATTTCCGCCCTTATGTTTCTCAACATTTATTTTGGCAGTATTGCCGAAAACTTTCGAAAAGAAATTCATTAACCACGCGAACATAATTTTCCCCCATAGTTTGTTTTTTGCGATATCGATTAACTTCAGAGCATTTCACTAGCTTCTAAAACTGGTCTCTTTAGGCTCGGGGAGAAGTCAACTAACTTGGCCCAAACTTGGATCTCGTCACCTGGTTTGTGCTCGAGGATCTTCTCATCAAATGAGACAGGTATCTTGATGACTCCAACATATGGACCACCATCAATCAAAGCGTGAACAGATTGCCCCCCACGGTAAATTGGGTCGCCAATCAGAGTTCTCTCCATCTTTTCAATTCTCAAGTTCACTAGGAATTCTGCTGTTTGCTTTTCCATCAAAGTCTTTCGCTCGCTAGAGAATCTAGCACCTTCCATCTCAAGAACCAGCCTTTCGAATTCTGTGTCAATCCCTTCGGTTAACTCGCCACTGCCGTCATGAACTTCCGGAGTGGATTCTGGCTCGGCAGTATGCTCTGCAGCCTCTTCTTCCAGTCTTGCGGCTTCAAGTTCAGCTTGTACTCTTGCTTCTTCCTCAGCCTGCCTAGCAGCTTCTTGTTCTGCAAGCAATTGTGCTTCTTGTTCTGCGGATAACTGCTCTTCCGGTGCAATATCACTCCCAACGGGATCAATTTCTTCCAGCACTGCATCGATTTCCTCGTCACTGAATTCGCTATCAGGTTCTTGTTCAAAGCCAAGTGTTCCCCAGAGGCGATTCACTTCTTCCAGATCTAATCTACCATCTTCATCTACATCGAAATCTTTCATTGCATCGCTCACTATGAATACAGGAACTGCGAAGCCTGTTGCTGCAGTCATGGCACCTGTAATCTCGTTTGCATCTAGTTTGCCATCCTTGTTTGCGTCAGCAATTTGGAACAACATTTCTGGAGTCAAACCTCTTTGCTCGATTTGCTTTCTTAATTGGTCGAGAACTAAGTTGTGTGCAACTTCAGTAGCTTCCTCGCCACTTTCTGATGTAGGTAATCTAGAGTTGATATTGTATTTTCCAGCATCAATATTTTCTTGCAATTTCTCTCGACCTTGTTCTCGCAGTTCCTCTGCACGTGCAATGGCTCTCTCTCTACCGGATTTGATGATACGAGATGCGCCTACTGCGCCAACTCCGGCAGCAACTCCTATCGCTCCAAGTTGTAGGCCAGACTTCGCTAAAACTGAGTTATGCAAGGCCTCAATTTTCTGCTGTTTAGAGCCACTGTTAANGCCGTATGTACTTGCAACAATTGACAATTCATTGTCATCCAAATCCTGAAGAGCTCTTCCGCCTCTGATTTCAGATACCAATCGAGACATAATCTGAGTGTTTTGGTCGTTATAGTTGGCCGCAGGGTCATTGACTACAGGTTCAGGAATGTTTGAGTTAGGCATCCATTCCCATTGTCCAGTAGAGTTTTGTTTCAAAACCATAGCACCATCCGAACTTACAGCTGCACCGGAGTTAGATACAATTGCTCCAGCAATTAGGCCAAATATTCCCAAGCAGCAGAAACTTGTTCCTATTGCTGACTCTCCAATAAACGCTGACTCCAGCATCATTGTAACAAAACCGATTCCTANAGCCCAACCGCCTGCGGTCGATACCCAGTTATTGGGTTCAGTCATCTCGGACATGGTATTCCTAGCAGGAATATGGTGATGAACTTGGTGCCGTCATGGCCATGAAGGCCGAGGCCATTCTTTCGGGTCACCATTAGCCCATGGGATGGTGCACAGAGCAGTCTCCATTTGGGACAAATCAGTGTAACCTCTCTCGATTTGGATACGGAATAACCAATCTTTCAATCTACCCAATTTAATTCCAGGCTCAAGGCCAGTTCTCTCCATAATCCATTCTCCATTTACCAAGCATTCGATTCCGGTTGGATATTGCAATGATTTATTGATTAAATCAGTATTTCCTCCAAGAGTTTCTACGAGGATTGAATGCGTCTTAACTTCTGCTGANAGAGTGTTTCTATAGAGCCGCAAATCGGTTTGCATTGGAGAGTTTTGAGTAAGGAAATGAAGGAATTTAACTCGNGAAAAAACCGCTTTTGGAACCTTCAATCTCTCCAGAATGACGGTTANATCATCATCTTTTAGTCCTGAAAATAATAATGTCATTCTAGCTTCTAAATCAGCCGGTAGTTTTGCTAGTTTGGCGAAGATCTCTTTGGGCANTGGGAAGCCAATAATCGCAGGTAGAACTCCATCATCATTCATTCTTGAAAGAACTATACTTGCGTTTGCACCATTGATTATTCTAACTAATTCATTCCAAACTCTTTCAATCGAGACCATAGTTAGCATTGCGCGATTATCAATTAGGGCTTTAGATAACTCGCTATCAGGTAACNAAATACCTTTTTTTTGTCGGTCCATGAATCGATAGGCACGCATAATTCGCAATCCATCCTCTGAAAGACGTTGACTAGGATCTCCCACAGCCTTTAGGAAACCATTGTCTAAGTCTGACTTTCCTCCGAAAGGGTCATGCAATAATCCTCTTGAATAATCGTAGGCCATTGCATTCATTGTGAAATCTCGCCTAGAAAGGTCAATTCTTAGGCTCGAGCCCCATTTTACTTCGTCAGGCCTTCTGCCGTCCCCGTACCCCGTTTCAGTCCGTAGAGTGGTTACTTCAAACATTGAATCTCCACTCTTTACAGTAATAGTGCCGTACTTTATTCCGGTAGGAATTGTGTCCTCAAACGATTCAATGACTTGTTCTGGAGTAGCAGTAGTGCATATGTCATATTCTTTGGGTAATTCTCCCAGTATACAATCTCTAACCGCACCGCCTACGACCCATGCGCCGTATCCTGTGGCGCACAGTACATCCAAAACATGTGTTAAATCCTCATTTTCTGGNATTAAAGAAGGGATGCTTACNCCTGGAACATCTGCAAGTAACCCTTCCTCCATGATAGGGTGTCAGGCTCACCCTTTCCAAAGCATTATCCCATCAATCTGCTTGGAATGTGTTATGTCGTGGGAAGCAGAAGATGTTTCACTAGTTGATTTGGACTGGTTGAAACCTCACGAAGAAATCAAAGTCAAAAATCGTGATAAGCTTCTCGAGATGACAAAAAAATGGGGTGGATTTACCAAACCATTGCTGGTAGATTCCCAAACCGGTTCTATTTTGGATGGACACCATCGCCATTCAGTGGCCGTTTGTTTGAGCCTAAAGCGAGTACCTGTAATCCTAATCGACTATTTGAGCGATGACCAGATTACCGTTGATGTTTGGCCTGGAAGTGGGCTTGAAAGTATAACAAAAGAAGAGGTAATCGAAATGTGTTTGAGCGATGACTTGTATCCNCCAAAAACAAGTAAGCACACTATCTCTAATCACTTGCCGCCGATTCACGTTTTGCTTGAGGATCTGNCTAAATCAGAATGATTAACGCATCGATGCCTTGATTGCTTGCCAAAGTTTGTTGCCTTTGCCCTCAACTATAGTCAAGTGATTTGGATTCGCAGTAGGTGTAATCTTAACTTCNTGCAATACGCCTTCTCTAGCGATTGTAAATGTGGTCTCAACGCCTTCATTGGCATAAATTGAGGCAGNAATGTCACTTGAAGACTTCACGCGTAAACCATCGATTGCAATAATCTCATCACCAGTATGTATGGATTCTCTGCAAGGTGAGCCAGTTAGATGCGTTCGCACTTTGACACAGTTGGGATTATTTGCTAAATTCAGGCCGATCCAAGCACCTTTGGCCTTCTTGTCGGCAACCATTTCTAGGCCAAGTGTTTTCATTGCCGAAATTACATCAGGAGCCTTTCTTTCACTAACTAAGGAATCTAGCATAACGCCCAGTCTTCTGCCACCGGGAGTATTTACTAGCGCTTTCTTGATGTCTGAATGAGCGATTCCAGGATTGTTAGAGTCAAGTTTGTGATTNTGATACAAAGTTGCCATCACATCATCCATTCCATGTTTGCCTTTCGAACGCTTTCTCAATTCAGCATCGAGACAGAATACGGCCATCTCTCCTTCCAAATAATAGGAGATTTGTACTTCTCTGCTGTAGGAGTTCGGCCTGTACAGATGTATCCATGCATCGTGACTGCTTTCTTGTAGTGACTCGTGATTCATTCCATTTCTATCTGTATGTCTTTTCATCTTACGAGTCCAATCTTTACGCCAGTCTTCTTCACTCCAAGCTCCACTTCGCAAACACAAAATGTCTCCAAGCCAGGAAGTAAGACCTTCAAACCACCACAATAGGTCAGAGTGTTCTTCTTTTTGCAATTCGTATTCTAAGAAGTTCTTCGGTCGCAATTGCTTGACATTCCATTGGTGTAGGAATTCGTGACTGAAAAGGGAAACAAGGTCTCTCCACTGTTCTTCGTTTCCTTCTTGTAAGCACTTTCTGGGCATCATTGATGTCTGACTACGCAGATGTTCTAAGCCACCTCTTCCAGATTCTGTCAAGTGTAGAACNGTCCAGTAGTCCTTCCATTCAGGAACTCCAAATAATGCAAAGTGTTCTTCGATTACTAGTTTCATTGCCTCAATAAAACGGTCTAGGCCTTTCTTTGGAATTGGCATGCCTCCTGAATCCCACAATTTGAGATATTGAGTAGTTCCCATCACATCGAAAGAAATCATTGGATTAGCATTTGATTCCATAATTGCGTCAAGGAACTCATCTCTGCCATCAGCAAACCATTCACCTTCTTTACCGGACAGTTGTGTTGCAGTGTTCCATCCTTTGGGCGCCGCTAGGGTAACTTTGTGAGTTTGGTCCATTCTAGAATCATCTATTCCTCTGGTTGGCATCATCCAAGTGTATGGGGGCATTATGTGCACATGAGATTCATCCAAGTGATTAGCTCTGCATGTCATTTCAGCAGCAAGAAGCCTATAAGTAATCACTACCTTACTCGAATCACTAACGCCTGAAATCCTNGCTCCATCGACGTCGATTCGCTTTATTTTAATCTCCTCTCCATCACAAGTTGCAGAAAGGTCTGACATGTGCTGTATTGGTTCTCGAATAAAGTATGAACCAGGAACCCAGCGTGGGAATCTTAATTCCAAAATGTTCCCATCGAAGGGGCCTTCAATCTCTATTTTGACACCAAGTCTCCTACTCGAGCCATTGGTAGCATCTACGTGATATGAGATTCCAGAATCCATTTTATCCCTCCAGTTCATCCAAAGATTCAGATAGATTATCTGCAGCAATCTTGACGAGAGTTGAAACATCCTCAGACATGATAGCTAGTCTTTGCCTGTCCACATCATTTCTACCATCCATCTGCTCAATTAACTTTGAGCGTATTCTTGAATTGAGAGATGTATTCTCAATCATACTCCAACGNAGTGATGATGATTTTGGGTCGTGCTTTGAACGCAACCAGCGCAAAATTATCTCAGGATTTATTCCAGCGATCAAATCTATTCTTTCATCTACTTCAGTTACTTCCAGTCGTAATGTTTCGGCAATAGATTTGCGCACTTTGGGATTGCTGTCTTTGCATGCTTTCTCTAAAACATCACCTCCAGCGGTTACAGCTAATGAGGCAACCAAAGAGCGNAGAGCGGGATCGCTAGATGACAGACCAGATTCAAGTGTCTTTGAACTAAGTTTCAATTTATTCTTAGCTGCACTGGATATGGCCATTCTTCGAACCGAAGAATGTTTATCCTCTATAAGTGATGAAATCAAATTTTCATCTACTGAATTTTCAGCAGCAATAATTCTCACCGAATGGTGCTCGTCCTCTGCGAATTTGAGGTGTAAGTCCTCATGTTTAGCCAAACTTTGTGCTGCGAAACTCCTTGTNATGTAATCATCTTCCTTGAGTANTTCTATGGCGATTTCAGGAGCGTCTATTCGTTGTAGTAACTCTGCGGCCAATCTTTTGTGGTTCTCAAGTAATGGTACCAAGTCCTGTGCAGAGTTGGCCCATTTGCGATGAGCATCAAGTGATTTATTTCGAAACCAGAAATCCGAATCTTCGAGTAACTTGACAAAACCTTTGAGCGCTCGAGGGTTGTTCTCCTCGAACAGCATTCTAACGGCCCTTCTACGGATTTTTACATCCTTATTGGATAATCGAGAAATTTCNCCATCTATGTTTGTCAATTTCTCACCTCAAGGAATAAAATCTGAATGACTGCCACCTTCTTCAAAGTCACTAGGAGAATCATATGAAGCAATCCTTGTTTGAACAATGGATTGTATTATTGGCCATAATCGAACAAACCACTCGCCTTTTTCGACCATCAATTTGAGTAATGGATGATCTTCAGGGTCATCTACCTCTTCTGGAGGAGGAAGGTCGTCTGGTAACTGCCTTAATTCAGCTACCAAATCATACAATTTTGTCTTATCTTCTTCTTCGATAATTTGAGCGTCTTTCATCAACTCAATAACCTGTTCGATCAATTCAGCCATCTCTGAAGGAGATGGTGTTTCAACAACAGAGTCAGCAATATCTAGAGGCCCAAAAACAACGCTACCTAGGTCTGTATCGAATAATTCTTCACTCTGTTTCTCAATTTTTAGTAGACGTTGCGAGTTCTTATCGCCNATCGGAGCTATAGCAAAACCTCCTTCCTCCAAGCCTTCATTCAACCATTCAGGTAGTTTTTCAATTTGTCCTGTTACTAAAACACGATTCAATTTTGGTAGTGACATTTTCTCCAAATCAGAAATTTTCTGGCAGTTAACAGTAGGATATCCTCGCAAATTGTTGGATATATGCTCAATAACATCAATGGACGGGTCTAGAACAGTAATTCTCCCATCTTCGCCAATGATGTGCGCAATTAAGGCGCTGAGATAACCGCCCTTTGCTCCATAAATTACGATATGTTGCCCCTCTTCTAATTCGAGATTGTGAAGTAATGTAACAATCATGTGTGGAGCAGATATTGTCTTAACTCCGCCTTCCGGAGTTTCCAAAAAAACCACTGGTCTATCGTAATAAAAACCTGACGAGTCGTGTTCCGTAAAGTCTTCAATGTCAACTTTGAGCATTGCCTTTTCAACTTCTACTGGGACAACAATTCCCGAACCCTTGAGGTTACTGAGTAGGTTGTCTAGGTTGCTCATGTTGACCACTGATATCCCGACTAATGTAAAGTTGACAATTATTCGTTCTCATAATCGTCATCTTCTGGAACTCCTTCATGTTCCATGTTTTCATGCATGTTTTGGAGCAACTTTTTGAATTGTTCATCTTCTCCAAATCCAAGATTTTTCGAATCTTCAACAGCCATGTCTTTGAACAGTTCGAATTCATCAGGACTGATTCTAAAATTCGTAAANGAACCAAGTAGGTCGTCCATAATTATGCTTTCAATTCTNGATAAATGTTCAGCTAAAGTTGCTCTAGCAATTTTCAATTCTTCAGCCATTTCTGATATTCTAATTCGCTTATTGATGTCATACCAACCTTTGTCATATGCAAATTTTGCTAGCTTCAATTGCTTGGCGTTTAGGGGCCCGGTTTCAAAAGAAGATGACAAATCAAGGCTACGTGCCGAGATGCGGTCTGGTTTTGCCATCAATCTGGCCATAGCAGCAACCAGTCTTAGTCGCATGTTTCCTCCTTGGATGATGTAAGTCATCCCTTCACTGTCTAATTTGCAACCAGGTGCTGCAGTTGTTCCGCCTGTTCTAGCGTTGAAATTCGATAATGGATGAGATAGTTTCAGATTAATCACATAACTTTCATCACTACTCTCTGGAGTATGGTGGATGTCCATCAATTCAAGGAAATATAATGAATTCAAGTCTTCAGGATGTTTGCCAGATTTGAAGTTGATTTTAACCAAGATCTGAATGTCCCTTGGGGTCCGTTTGATGTAAGCAAGAAATTCTATTGAACTAACAATATCCAATAGAGGTGAAATATCGGTCTCCTCTAAGCGATTCCTCCTCCAAAACAGGGAGATTTCTCGCATATGCTAGACTATTTAGTGATTTTATTTAAAATTGATATTGGGTAGTCTGGAAGGTCTTACCTACCTTTGTTAGTGACAATCATCATTCCAAGTATTGCTCCTGCTAGGGCGCCAAGGATAGTCAGAAAAGGTTGGTCAGGTGAAACTGAGTAGAATGCGATTGAACCTGCTACCATAAGTGGTGGACATAGCATCATCATTCTAGTAATTATTACAGAACGGTCAATTATTACTTCAGGGACGACAGTTAACGATTTAGTCCTTCTTTGAATTCTAGAAGTACCCACCTTTTCTTCTAAAATGGGGAGTGTTCTATCGCGGAGAGATGGGTCACTCTTTGGAAATCTGAAAATCAATTTGACATCTGTGGTTAACTTCAACGCCTTTTCGATTATAGTAAGCGGGTTGGAAGCATGGGATAGTGAAACTGAAGCGCCCATGCCTTCTCCTCTAACATGGGAAAGCGCTCTCCATCCTCCTACTCCTTCATTGAATTCGCTGAGGCCTTCGCGTAACATTTTCACAGTAGCATCGGTTTCAGGTAGTCCTCTTTTCCTGCCAAGTGCCAAGAAAGGAGTGAGAATTAGAGCACACACGACTATGGTTAGACCCCACAGGAAAGCGGCTGTCATCAAGCCATCACTGCCCAGTACCATTGCTATTGCAACGGCTAGCATAAAGCCGGAATAAAGGCCAAGAACAATTGCGGCGGAGAGGCCCTTTCGGAATCCGACCTTCTCCTCCATGCTATAGCCAGAGCAATTCAGGCGAAAACATATGCGTCTATTCCTACTGCATCAAAATATGCAGAAGAATGGTTTGGAGGATCGTTCTCGTGAAAAGAAAGTAGGCTATTGGGTGGGTGGAGTATCTACCTTCTTTCTTGTATCCTTTTTCTTGGTTCCATTCTATTTGCCAGAGGGTACAGTTCCAGAATTATCAGGTCGAGCAAATGCCTTTGATTATCAATCCGATTCGGCATGGGGTAACGTACAAACCGATTCTAGTGGACAAGTCGGTCACAATCAAAGTGAACATGGAATATTTGTGTGGAGTGATCTAGACCCTTATGCGGCCTTCATCTATGCTTTCGGAGACTTAAATTGTCATACCAAAGCTGAAAGATCTTGGAAGATTAATGATAATCAAATGCCAGTTTGTGTCAGAGATGTAGGGATATTCTTTGGTTTGGCCGTTGGAGGTTTCCTGTTTTCACGCAGAGGATATAATCGTTGGACTATCAAAGATACATTCCTCTCTATGCTCCCTGACAACAAGCTCCTGTCAGTCTACAGAAACGACCGCAGGTTGCTAGCAATGCTCGCAATTGCAGCGGTAGCGGCAGTTCCTATGGCGATAGATGGTTTTACTCAGATGTTGACATCATACGAGTCAAATGCAATGATGAGATTGCTGACAGGTGCGCCTTTTGGTATTCTAATTGGAGCATTTTTATCGGCCTCATTTTGTGCTAGGCCAGCACATTTCGAACTTGACCCTTCGAGAGTGGTTCTTCCATCTGGAAGTAGGTTTAGCATGAAACCAGAAGAAGAGTAACTACTCCGGTGGCTCTGTAGACCACCAAACTATCAACTCTTGTTCGTTTTGAGGAACTGGACATTCAGCATGACCACTGGAGATTAAGTGCAGCCTTTGAATAACGTTTTGAACCGCTTTACGTACCTGTAGCGGGACTTTTTTCTCATCAGTATCAAGAATAATATCTCTTAGACAATTTTCCCAATCTTCCTCAGGATTTGCCCTTCTCCAACTTGATAAAGCAGCCCTTAACGGCCACATCGCTAAACACAGGCGCCCATACCCTAACCTGCTATTCCTCAACTTGAACATCTGAGCCTCTGCAAAAGGAACATGGCTTTGTTGCCTGTGAATCCATCTCTCTTGCTCCAGCCATTTCACTAGTCTTTGAGTGTGCCTTTTAGTTACAGATCTAACCGGTCCCAATTGTTTGTGAAGAGTTGGAACATCTGTAGTATCGGTCAGCGATAATGTACCCAAGATGGCCCAAGAAGAATGGGCGATTGGCCTAGCTGGAACGTCAGAATCTTTAGCACGCTCTTCATCCCATTCTTGCTCTGCAATACGCATCCACTGTGATGGAGATTTACCATCTAACCAATCCTCAAGTAGTGAAAAATGTTGTACTGGGGCCCCTGGTAATCTTTGTTGGGTTTGCACTCCTGTTGTTAGGGTTTTGAGAAGGTGCCTGTCTACTTCGTCTCTGCTGACATTCAGTGGATCAGGTCTTCGGTTGAAGAATGTGCTAAGGACTTGGGAAAGTTGTTTTTCTAAATCATCAAGTCCGCTTTCATTCAGCACTGGGCCCATGATTAGGCATTTGCTAAACGGATATGGTGTTTCGATTTCTCCCGACAGAATACCGCTAAATCCAGCACGAATCTTGGTTTGGATTTCCGTGGTTTCGAAATATTCGTGCTTCTCTCCTGCCATCCTCAATGTGCCCGAGTTTATCCTTTTCATGGCCTTACTGGGGTCGCAATCAATCCAGATTACTAAATCTGGAACCATTGCAGCCGCATTCATTTTCGCTACCTGGTCGAGTCCTAAATCCCCTACAACGCCTTGGTAGACTAAACTAGAGTGTATATTCCTGTCTGAAATAACTAGGTCTCCTTTGAGTAAGCGGGGACGAATCCAGGTGTGGGAGTGGTCCACTCTATCTGCAGCGAAAAGTCCTGCTTCTTCAAGAGGTGTATGCTCTCCCTTACTAACTGCATTGAGCGCTAGTTTGCCCAGTTGACTATGCCTTCTAGGCTCGTGAGTTACATGTACATTTGGAAAGGCCAATCTGTTTGCTAGCGAAGCTAGAATCCTTACCGCTTCGCCTTTCCCTGAACCGTCGCCACCTTCGACGGTGATGAGGTACATTTCACAATCCCTCCGAAAACTGTTGGTCGTCGAATTCATCTTTGTTTAGCATGATCAAAATCATACCAGTCAGGATTAGTGTTGGACCAAAAATAATCATCCCTCTGCTGAAAAGACCGACCCAGCACAGGGCTTGAGTCCTTCGATAACGCTTCTTTCTCTTGATTTCAAATGAAGCATGTATTCCCACTAATGCACAACCTAAAGTGAACAATCCTTCGAAGGTTGCAAGTGCTACCGCATTTTCCAACGACCAACCTTGGGTTTTAGTGTAATCGTCTATGTACCTCTCACCTTCACCCTCAACCATAGTTATCGGCGATACCCCAATAGGTTCAGGAACAAAGGATAAGATGACTGTTTCATACCCTTCTTTTGCTAGATGGAGTTCGTATTCCTTAGCCAATACAGATTCCATCACATATCGGCCATTTTCGTCCGATATGGTATCTTTTACTGTGCCCGATTCTAAGTCGACCAATTCAATTGTCACATTAGCCACAGGATATCCACCTTCGTCTAGAACAGAACCGTGAATATCAAGAGAATCTGTTGATTTAAAAATTGATGAATTAAGCAATCCAGAAGGGTTACCTTGCAGAATAAGTGTACCGGACAGAACTCCCATCAATGCCCCAATCATTACTAGTGCAGAAGCGAGCCTTCTGCGCTTTTCGCCTTCGGTTAATTCTTGGTCATCCAATTCTAGAAATCCCACTTCTTCTACCTTAGGTGCTTTTACAACAATTTCTTGTTCTGCTTGTTGTTCTCTCTTACGAGATGCGACTCTTGAATCAATTAACTTGGAACGCACCCTTTGGCGCAATGCTGCAAGCCGATTTTGTTTATCGTCGCTGATATTAGCACCTCCGGATATTCACCCCGAGGCCGTGCGCGGATTTCACCCCTCCCCTTTATTATCCGCGGAAACTAGCCAAGCCAAGTTGGCCCAAACTAGTATTACACATAGCGCTAATAAAACTCCTACAGCCATGTCATCTGCGTTTTGAGAACCGCTATCTTCAACCGAATCTATTGCACATTCAGTGTTTTCATCATCTGAACCTTGCAAACATGGGTCGATGTTATCGTTTTCAATATCAATATTCGATTCACGAACATCCAACCATGCTCCCGTAATCAGGCCTAGCTCTAGAATCAAACCTACTTTTTGAAGCGATTCTGCACTGACTTTGTCGGCAGTATCGTTGTGAGTGTGCCAATGGCCTCCTAAGAAAGTGGCATTTTCGCCATATCTTGTGTCGATTATATCGATAGCAGGTATTCCTAATTCATGCGCAGGCACATGGTCATCATATATTCCATCTAATTTCTCAAAATCGAAGTATGATGAGTCGTTTATGTCACAAACATCATCTATGTATCTGATGATGTTTTCAGTTCGATTCCATAATTCCTCATTTCCAGGGGTTGTTTTTCTCAGTGTCAAGTACGAATCTCCAACCATATCTACCAAAATGAATGATTCAATACTGTCTGCTTCAGACTGTGTTAAGTTGTCAGCCCAGGCCTTTGCTCCTAAGACATAAGTCGAGTGATTATCTCCTTGATCTTCACCATCCGTGAAGAATAGAGTTACTTCATGTGTAAGATTTAGTGAGGGGATGAGACGAGCCATTTCAAGTAGAACTGCGACACCACTGGCACCATCATTGGCGCCATCAATTGGCTCGCCTCTTCGACTTTCGTTCCAATCTTGGTCGCCCTTGTGGCGTGTATCATAGTGTGCAGCGAGAATAACATGTGAACCAGCACCTTTGTTCCATGTAGCGAATAGATTTGTCAGATTCATACCGTGTGAATGGTGCGTAGTCTCGGTAATGTCCCATCCTGTAAGGTTACTCTTTATCGAATCACGAAGGGCGGAACTAGCCGCAGAACCAGGCGTTCTAGGCCCTAAATCAGTCTGAAATTGGACAGACTGATTTGCAAGTTCCCCATCGAATTTCAATAAGCAATTATCCGGTGTTTCTTCAATATCTTGTCCCACTACTGAAACGATTGAATGCATAAGGAAAATAATCGCAAAAAGTGCAACAATTACTTTGCGCATTGATGATGCCACACTCGCTGAGTATTAAATACCTCATTTGAACTCGCTGTTTTGGAATGCAGTACTGCATTCTATGGAGGTTACGCAAATGTCTGAACGATGCACTACTCGCGCATGCACCTTATTGCTAATTTTCTTGGTTTCAATTATGTCCCCTTTGGCATCTGCAGGGCCCGTTGAGAGTGAGGAAAGCCAGGCGTTTACATTCACTCCAGTTTTCGCGGATTTGGACGATTTCGTGCCTTCAGATTCTCATCCTTACATGTTGCCTGACAGTGATGAAGCGCTTTACAGCGCAACTCGCATGATGAAGAATACCTGGATCGACCACGGGATGCCAGGGGTAGACATTGCAACATCCCCACAGTCTATGACTAGCGGACGTGCTTGTACTCCGTACAATGAAGGAGATACCGCAACGGTGCCAACATCTGGCGGTTCAATTGATGTTACCGTCGAGAAAACAACTTCAACTGCAGCGTTCATGGTCCAAAGCGGAAGAACCCTATCTTCTACAGTTTTGAACAATTGGGCAAGTACATGGGATAGTACAGTCTATCCTACTTTGATGACTTACTTTGGAAAAGATTACTTCGATGGAAGAGGAATTGCAGCGCCTGATGTAGATAACAACTGCCAGATTGAAGTAATCATCTATGCAATTGATGGTGCGTACAACATTGGAGGATATTTCTCCCCAGGAATGTCTGCTTCTCGAGAAGCTATTTTCATCGATATTGATGATGCGCCTCTAACTTGGTCGAAGGTAATCTTGGCCCACGAGTTACAACACTTGATGCACAATGCACTAGATCCATATGAGAATCTCTGGATTGACGAAGGTGCAGCAGATATGGCGGCATTCCTTTGTTTCGGAGGTTCTTCCACACTGTACGGACACGTTAATGCATGGACTACTGCTAGCCACTATTCTGTACGATGGTGGAACCAGAGAACTGCAGATTACGGTGGCGGTTTCATCTTCTTACTCTACTTAGCAGACCACCTAGGAGGGGGACCTGCAATCCGCAAACTAGCCCAGGATTCATCCACAGGAGCTGCGGGAATTGAAGATCTGGCTAGAAACCCTATAGGAGCAACTCCTGGAGTAATAGGTAGAGATTTCATCGACATTTATACAAATTTCACAATTGCTGCTACACTTGACAGCGACCAAGGGATCTACGGTATGTCGAACTTATTCTTGACTCCAGCATGTGGCTCTAGCGAGTTCTGTAGAATACAGCCCGCTGATTCAAACAGTGATTGGCTAGGGCCATGGTCATCTACAGGAAATTCTGTTGAAGGTTGGGGTGTTCAAGTGTTCAAGTTCACACCAGGGTCTGCTGCACCTGCGCCACTTACAATGAGATTCACAGGAGATGTCCCTGGAATGGATGGAGTCATCATGAGCAGAGCATCTGCAGATGGCATATATACTCGCTCTGATATCAATTTCAATGGAGCGGTTGGGACTGCATTAGTGCCAGGTTTCGGCAATATTACAGATGAAATCTGGGCTATTACATGGTACGCATCAAATCAAGGCGATTGTGACTACACCTCTTGTGGAAGTTCATATCCTGAAGCAGTAATCGATGTAGAGGCGGCCAGAATCACCTCTCCAGCAACTTTGAGCCTTAACTCGACAGTGCTGGCTGATAGAGATGGAGACTCCAACATCGATACAGCTGAAATCGAATTCAATGTACTTTCTAACGCATTCTTCGAGGATTTAGACGTCCTCGTGGAAGTCAAGAATGCGTCTGGAGTTGTTTTGGATACTCTCGAAACCAGAGTCCAAGCAGGTGGCGGAGTAAATGTCCCTACCAAGTTTTGGTATACTGCGAAAACTAGCGAAGTTCACACTTTCCATCTAACAATGACGGATATGCTGGGAGATGTAATCGACACAACTCAAACAGGAGCTCAGTTCCTTGATAATATGATGCCTGTAGCAAATTCAAGCGTTGAACCTTCAGATGTTCAAACTTGGGACAATGTGTTGTTTGTCGGAAATGGGTTTGACGCATGGGGGCTTTCATTAGCGAACAATACTTTGCCTTATTTGGACGACCCAGTGGCTTATGCTTGGACATTTGGAGATGGCAATACCTCTTCATTGAAGAGCCCAGTTAGGCCTTATCTAGATGTGGGCGAGTACAATGTTTCTCTAAAGATTCTAGACCAAGGAGGAACTTGGTCTGAATCAGATGTCACTTCAATTAACGTGACAGATGATTCTCAACCGAATCCGATCATTTCTGTCAACGGCCAGGTAATCACTAACAATCTCTCGATACTAACTGGACAAATCATCCAATTCAGTGCTGAAAGAACCACTGATAACGTACCAATCAGCCATTTGGAGTTCACATGGGACTGGGGTGACGGCGACATAGAATCCGGCAAAGGAGTATCGCGAGCTTATCACCTTTGGCAAGATGGACTAACTGCAGTTACTGTCTACAATCTGACTTTGACAGTTAGCGATGGAGTAAATGTTGCATCAACAGTAATCGACATTATCGTGAACAACAGAGCGCCCGGTCAGATATTCTCTGACACAATAATCACAGAAACGTTCACAGCAACCATGTTGCCGGATGTTTTCGATGATGTAGATGGAGAATTAGTAGGCTGGAATTGGGATTTCACCGAAGGCGTCAATCTTGACGGCGGAGTTGTAGATAGAACTAATCTATTCGTAGACTTCCTCTCTACCGAACAAAATCCTATGGTTGCTTGGTCCACTCCTGGAGTCAAGTACGTAAATCTGACAGTAACCGATAACGACGGCGCTCAGTCTACTGCTCAAGTTATGGTTCAAGTTTTGAATCAGTTGCCTGTTGCGCAATTCGAAGTCAGAGACTCCGGATCAGCCGGTAGTCCGGTTATTGATTTCAGAGTCCAAGATGGACAAGTGGACGTTCCTTACACTTTCAATGGAAGAACCAGTTATGACCCTGATGGCCTTGTTGGAGATTCTAGCGATTTAGAATTCCTATGGACTTTCTCTGATGGCACTACTTCCAACGATTCTCTGGTAATTCACAACTTCTCGACTCCAGGTGAACATTCAGTTTCACTGATTGTTATCGATGAGAACGGTATGCAGAGCGAGGAAAGAACACTGTCGATAAGGATTCAAAATCCTAAGCCGATTATTTCCGTGAAGATATTTGATATTTGGTACAATGGCGATTTAGTCACAACTTCTACTCCTATAGCTGAAGGAGCATCTTTCGATTATTCTCACACTTTCGATGATGATGGAAATGTGGTTACCACTCCCGGACAAATGCTCTACTTCGATTCATTAGGTACCAGAGATGGCGATAGAACTTACGAAGGTAGATTTGTTCCACTGGAATCAAATCACTCTGATTGGAATGGAATTGTAGAATATTCGTGGGATTTCGGAGACGCAACTCCAATTTCACACGAACCTATGCCTTGGCACTCCTTTGACCGACCGGGTACATACAAGGTATCGCTTACAGTCAGGGATTCTTATCTGACTGGAGACGTAACTAGGGCTACATTCCACATCGTAGTAAACGAGCCACCTACTATCGGTGAGTTTGACATCCCTGACACAATTTATGTTGGCGAATCTGTCGTATTAGATGCTAATGTTTCTGACTCTGAAGACCAAACTGAGTATGTTGTTTGGAGAGATTTGGATGTAAATGATGGATTACACACCGACAGAGATGAAAGNATCTCTTCAACCATTGTTGTACTTTGGGAAAGCGACCTTGACTTTGACTCAGATGGAAACGGTNATGCAAGAGATGATTGGATTACGCCTTCAGGCGCAGACCGAATTAGAGTCGCTGCAAGTTGGGAAGATGTTGGCATTAAGTCAGTCCGAGTTTCAGTTTGCGATGGCATGGGAGTTTGTGTCTACAAAGATACTGAAGTTACAGTATTGGCTGAAAAGGTAGCAGATCCGAGTTTGTCTGATTTCTCGCTTCAAGATTGGCAAGAATGGTTAGTAGATGCTAGTGGCGAATCTTTCCTGGTTCTGGCTCTTATTGTAGCAGTGCTAATTTTGGGATGGGCTGTAATGCGAAGTCCGACTGAAATCGAGGAAGAAGCAGAGCAAGCTGCAGCTACCTATGATGTCGATGAAGTACAGTCATACGGTGGAGTTCTCGGTATGGATCAGCATACGCCACCNCCTGCTCCAGGCATTCTTTCGAAAGACGAACGCAGAAGTGGTGCTTCTGGCTATGTAAGGCCTCTTCGCAGAAGGCGTTGAAGGGAAAACCGATTAACCCCCTAGGAGAGTANNACCCCCCATAGGGGGGGTGTAAAATGGGCCTTAGGCTGAATCTTGTAGTCATGACAGTTTTCTTANTGCCATTAGTTGCACCTTCGAATATTACTCCTGTTCAAACTGCATCTGCAGAATCAAATTGTGACAATGGAGATTTCGTAACTCCAAGTTGGAATAAAACCGTGGAACGACTAGCTAAGGTTCCTAATGTCTACAACTATGATTTCATTTTCGATGAAGGTAGACAAGGTGGCGAAGAAGGTCAAAACGAAATCAANGAAGATTACGATGGTCCAGAGGAAACTTGGATGACCTGGGANCCAAATAATGATTTGAGGNTATTGCGGGAAGATTTCCAAACAACCATGCTAATTGGCAATGATGCTGTTGGAACTCTTCGTGTTAATCTCGACCATGAGAGNCGCACTACAATTTGTGTGACTATAGAGACCACAAATAGTTCCTATGACCCTTCAGCAGACGTCTATTTGATGACAAACTCTCAGTATGACAGATACACGCAAGCTTACGATATTGCTCATGGCGCATGGGGGCTAAAAGAGAACAGGGATGATGATGACCCCACAAGTGATGTACCTCCAGAATGGCGTAGTTTTACGGTAGTAGGTTGGCACTCATTCAGGGACTCTCACCAGTATGAGGATGTGAAACAGGTTTCGTTTTCAGTATCTTTGGATGGCCCAGAAGTTAGTAGTGGTCTGTTTGGGGAGGAATCAAAACAATATTTCAACATCGTAATTGACAATACGAACAATTCTCATCGGTATGATGCACAGCCTGAGACAACAATAGCNGCATACGTTTCCGTTGTATCTGAACCTAGGTCAACAATACTACCTAATTGGACTGTTTCTTTGGTTTGTTGTGGACTGATGATGGGTATTTTGGTAGTTCCAATAATTATGAACAAACGTTACATGAATTCTGGACTAAGNCTGACATCTGAGAATCAGCANTTGCAGGAAGGAATGGTTCCTTCCTTGGAACAAGACCAATCCGGTTAGTATTCTAGAAGGGACCAAGCATCTCTTAGGTCACGTACGTTGACCAATCCCTTGTCTGAAATCTTGAATTCGTTCCTCATTGTTGCATAAACCAGGCTTTGGTCGAGCATTGGTGCATGAANTCTTGTCCAGTCGCCGCCGCTGTTGACTGCCATCAGGCTGTGACTCAATCCTTCTCCAGTTAGTTCAGTTGCAGCCTCGATGATTTGTAATGCATCATCATGGTTGTTTGCAGTNCCGCAGAATTTCACAATATCTCCAGCATCTTGGTTGTCTCTTACCATTGCTACAATTGTTTCAGCATCAGGGGTACCGTTAATGTCGTGGGAAGATGCAATAATTTGGCATCCGTTAGCGCNAGCCGCATCTTGAAGGGACTTTCTTGTGGAGCCATCAATGGACAATTCTAGGTCGATCCAAGATACCTTTGAATCGATAGCTTTCTGCAGGATTTCGATTCTCTCTGACTCCACTCCTGGGAAGAAACCTCCTTCGGAAACAGGTCTTACGGTGAAGATAACTGGTAGTGGTAGGCCTTCTTTCAGTGCAGCGATTGATGCTTCTACATCTACATCTTCCATGTTCATGGTTTCCCAATCATTCTCAGGTGGTAGTTCTGGCTTCTCTCCTTCTTCTTCGTCTGAAATAGTAGGGTCCGGTTTGATCAGGTATAGTCTATCGAACCTTACTTCGACAATGTCAGCACCAGCAAGGTTTGCACGTGCCGCTTCATCAGTCATTTCTTCGACAGTCGTGCCATCGAGTGCAACACATACTTTCGGGTCAGCCATGCTGTCGGCGAACTTCCCTTGTTCATTAACGGTTGCGATTCTAAACACAATCCACAATACAGTAAAATAATCGCTTTTTGACATTATTCGCACTATTTTTCTTTCCACAAATCGGCACTTTTTAGACGGTGTATTGAGTATGTTCATATACCACCTTTGGCACCACTAAAAATGAGTAGAGAGGACTCGAAGTTAATCGCCAAACTGAGGCGGATTTTGGCATGTTTTTACGAGTGATATTTCACAAGAAAAAAACCACTTAATTCAGCGGCAAAAAATGGTATTTATCTCAAGTTTTTCCTAACCCATATTTTGTTGATAGAGGTGTATCGATGACGGATGAATACAGCGCACAGAGCATACAAGTGTTGGAAGGCCTCGAAGCGGTCCGAAAGCGCCCGGGGATGTACCTTGGAGATCCTCACGATGGTTCTGCATTACACCATTGCATTTGGGAAGTAGTTGACAACTCGGTTGATGAACACTTAGCAGGACATACAGACTTGGTTCAAGTTGGTCTTAATTTGGATGGTTCACTTTCAGTGAGGGATTTCGGAAGAGGAATTCCTGTTGATAAGCACGAAGAGTTCGGTATTTCGGCTGCTGAAGTTATCATGACTAAGCTGCACGCCGGTGGTAAATTCGACAACAGTTCATACAAGGTATCTGGGGGTCTGCACGGCGTCGGAGTTTCTGCTGTAAACGCCGTATCAGAATGGATGGAAGTAACAATTCATCGTGGCGGCACTATTTATCATCAAAGATACGAAGCAGGCGTACCGACGTCTGATCTAAATGAAATTGGCACTTGTGATGACACTGGGACTTTGATTGTATTCAAGCCGGATTTGGGTATTTTCACTAACATAACCGAGTTTGACTTCGAACAAATCGATACAAGATTGAAGGAGACATCGTTCTTGAATGCGGGATTAAAGATTGAAATCACAGATTCCCGGTCTGAAGAGCCACACCTTAGCGTACATCACTATGAAGGTGGGTTGTCAGAGTATGTCTCCCAAATTAATTCGGCCAGGGAAGTTTTGCATTCAGATGTAATTCAGATTTCAGGTGAAAAGGACGTTGAAAAGGGAACAGTCACCGTGGATTTGGCACTGCAGTGGTCTAATGCTTTCAGCGAATCGATTCGATGTTACACCAACATCATTCGAAACAAAGACGGTGGAACTCACATGTCAGGTCTGCGCACAGCACTGACCAGTTGTTTGAACTCTTACGCCAAAAAGCGAAACATGCTCAAGGGCGAGGCACTTTCTGGAGATGATGTGAGAGAAGGTCTTGCTGCAATTGTAAGCGTAAAACACCCAGACCCATCATTCTCTTCGCAAACGAAAGACAAACTCGTAAGTAGCGAAGTCACAGGTATTGTTCAAACAGTTGTTTACGAGAAACTTGGCGATTTCTTTGAAGAAAACCCATCTGTGGCTAAAGCAATTATCGAAAAGGCTCTTCTAGCCTCCAAGGCAAGAAAAGCAGCTCAGAAGGCCAGAGAATTAACTCGCAGGAAAGGTGTGCTCGAGGGAGGAGGGCTGCCTGGTAAGCTAGCGGATTGCCAATCTAGGGACCCAAGCGAATGTGAAGTTTATCTCGTGGAAGGTGATTCTGCGGGAGGTTCTGCAAAGACAGGAAGAGACCGAA
>PBXT01000037.1 GCA_002727695.1 Methanobacteriota archaeon
GGCATTTCAGGAGGTGCTGGTGGCATTTCAGGAGGTGCTGGTGGCATTTCAGGAGGTGCTGGTGGCATTTCAGGAGGTGCTGGTGGCATTTCTGGTGGAGCCGGTGGCATTTCTGGAGGCGCAGGTGGCATCTCTGGTGGAGCCGGTGGCATTTCAGGAGGTGCTGCAGGCATTCCTGGAGGGGCAGGTGGCATNCCNGGNGGNGCNGGTGGCATTCCTGGTGGAGCNGGNGGCATTCCNGGTGGAGCNGGNGGCATTCCNGGTGGAGCAGGAGGCATTCCTGGTGGAGCAGGCGGCATTCCCGGTGGTGCAGGTGGCATTCCTGGTGGAGCAGGTGGCATTCCCGGTGGTGCAGGTGGCATTCCCGGTGGTAGCGGTGGTTGGTTTGTTTCTTCTTCTGTCATAATTTAGCCTCCAATAGCCGTACGACGGCGCCCTTCCATCGATGCACAGCGTATAACCATTGTGCGAACATTCTCAATCAAAGCATACCGGTTGTGCAAAAAAAACGGTAGATTGATGAGGGGTAGATATGACCGCGAAACATGGTAGGTCTTGACACTTCATCCCCTCCGGTCATCTTTGTTGTAGGAACTGCCGGCGCAGGCAAGTCTTCTTTGGTCACGTCATTCCAGCGTTGGAGTAGATTCATCGAGACCGAAGCAATAGCTGTTAATCTAGACCCCGGAGCAGAAAGAGTGCACTATGATGCTGAATTTGACGTGCGTGATGTAATCTCTCTGACTGAAGTCATGAATGAATACGATTTGGGGCCTAACGGTGCACAGATTTTGGCAGCCGATTTAGTTGCAGCACAAGCTCTTGATGTTGCGGATGAGTTGCATGCACTATCTGGTGAACTGATCATAGTAGACACTCCTGGCCAAGTTGAGTTGTTTGCATTCAGAGAGGCATCTTCACACTTGATTGAAGTCCTAGGTCAGGACCAAGCGGCGATTATCTATCTATTCGACCCAATGTTATCAAGAAGTCCATCTGGATTCGTATCTCAAATGCTCTTGTCGAGTATTGTCGAATTTAGATTGGGTCTTCCTACCAAGAACTTCTTGTCAAAATCTGATTTACTTGAAGAAGAAGATTTGGAGAGAATTTTGGAATGGTCAGAAAGGTTGGAAATCCTAGAAATGGCGTTATACGATGAAGCGGGAGGACAAAGAACTGAGTTTGCAATCAATCAACTAAGAATGATGCAGCAGTTCTCCCAGACTCCAGGTTTGACACCACTATCCAGTGAGACTGAAGACGGTATGGCTGATGTCCTAACATTCGCACAAGCCCTATTCGGCGGAATGAGTGATGCCAGGGATGGATTCGCTGCTGATATTGAGCACGAAAAGAACTAATCCCAACCGATGTAACTTTCAACCGTCCACCAAGGGCGGGTGGTATGGCTGAACACCTATTGGCTATTGATGACGTTGCAGAAGATTTTGAAGACATACTAANTTGGGCTATTGAATTTAAGAAAATGTGGAAGTCGGGGGATGATATCGCCCTCAACTTCTTTCCATTGGCAGACATGGCTGTAGGAAGCATTTACGAGAAACCGAGCACCAGAACCAGAGTCTCATTCGAGGTAGGAATTAATCGCTTGGGAGGATACCCACTCACTCTGCTAAAGAATGATATTCAACTTGGAAAATCAGAAACTGTTGCAGATACTGCAAACGTACTTTCGAGATTTCTTGGAGCGATAACTTACCGCTGCTTCGGGCATGCAGATGTTGCAGAACTTGCNGCTAATTCTAGTGTGCCTGTCCTAAATGCATTATCGGACAAGCACCACCCTTGCCAAGCAGCTGCTGATTTGATGACAATCTTGGAACACTTCCCTGAAAGAGAGAACTTGAAGGTATCATGGGTAGGGGATGGAAACAATGTTCTACACGACTTGATGCTGGCATGCGCAATGCTGGGAATCGACTTCCACTACGCATATCCAAAGGGATACGAGCCCGCAAAAGATGTCGTAGCACGTGCNGAAGATTTTGCTAGTGATAACGGTTCACAAATGGTTGGAGGCAACGACCCTGCAGAGGCGGTAAAGGATACGAATGTGATTTACACAGATGTATTCGTCTCAATGGGGGAAGAAGGATTGAAAGACAAAATGGCAGACTTTGAAGGATTCCAGGTCAACATGGAACTGGTTTCCAATGCTGATGACAACTGGGCATTCATGCACTGCCTTCCAGCCCACCGAGGCGACGAAGTTACAGATGCTGTAATGGACCACGAGAACAGCATAGTCTTCGACCAAGCAGAAAATCGAATGTGGGCTCAAATGAGCCTANTGGCCTATCTTGTTGACCATGGAGCATGGTCAGCAATGGGTGAAATGATGGGCGTAGGCTTCTAAGTTAGAGNACNCTTACTTGCACTGCGAAAGCGATTAAACCCAGCAACATTCCAACTCTAACNTTTTGCTGGGCCTTGTGGTCATCACCATGNAATAAAGGCCCNTTCANTGAAAANAGAATGAANATTGCAGGGGCATGGAATACGATTTGATGGTATTCTAGAGGACCGATGTAATGTGCAAGGCCAAGAGTTACCATTGATGCCAAAATGAAAACATATGCAACCGATCTCGCATTCATCAATCCAATTCGCATAGGTAGAGTGTTCCTGCCCTCATCAGATTCCATATCTTCACAGTCTTTGATAATCTCACGAGCTAGATTTGCAAANAACGCAACTACTGCAGCATAGATTACTATCTCCGTATTCGCCAGGGATACCGCTGCGGCTCCATACACAATTACTGCTCCTACCATCAATGAAATTGCAATATTGCCGACCAAACCAAGTCTCTTGGTCTGAGGTCCTGCATCATAGGACCACATCAAGAAGGCAGCAAATGTCCATATCGCGATAAGCGGGTAGGGCTCATCGGTGTAGTATGCACCTGCAGCCATGAATAGTGAACTAAGTAGTGTGAATGAATATGCAACCTTCGTTGCGGATTCGATTGTAATTCTTTCTGAAGGAATTGGTCTATCGGGCTTAGAGACTTTATCTATAGAAATATCAGATATGTCATTGAACGTATTTCCTGCAGCCATGAAGCATATTGCAGAAGTGGTCTGAAGGGCCACGAGACCGAGTGCTTGCATAGTCCAAGCACCACCGAGGGCGAGNTGAGCNCCAAGCGGAACCGTAATTGCCGCTAANACGACATTTTTCGGACGGGATAACTCAACAATCTCGCGCCACATCAGACCTAGGGGGGATACAAGTGGTACATGGTCAGTTCGCTNCNAGAGCCCAGATACAGACNCTTTCGCGGAANCCGGCCATGGTTGTGCCCTCAGTGATTCCNAGCTTCTCAAAGCGNCTATCACGAGCGAGTAAGATTTCCGACCTGGTTCATTGTAGCNCCCCAGCGGAATCGCTTGTTGATATGTTCGAGAATTTGACTTGTGTTNGATTCGCCATTATCTTCTANNTACTGNGCGATCTCATTTCGNAGGCGACCTGTTCTACCCATCATGCCTCACCTCTGGTTCGGCGAGCTAGGTTCTGCCAGGTTGCNGGGATTTCAACCTTGAGAGGTTGCCAGTCCCACTTTCCATCNGANGATACAATGTGTGTANTGGTTCGTGTGTTCATGTTTTTGNCTTCTCCACTCGGNACNAGGTCCGAGAATCGCAGTTTGCTGTTCATGTGACGAAGTATCTAGGCCGAGTATATCAAGGAAAAATGTAGACAGGTGTGTGAAAGTAAAAGTGAACTAAAAGTGATACTGAATCTGATTTTTCACTTTCACTTTTTGGTAAATGTGAAGATTGCTACTACCCGTTCAGAATAAATACGGGTGACAAGTCGGTGGCCTGTCGCTCGTATAGTGTAGTGGCCCATCATGAAGGCCTCTCGAGCCTTCGACCCGGGTTCAAATCCCGGTACGAGCATCTTCCAAAACTAATATNTGTTTCACGTNNTAGCGGTAATGTGTCNANTTCAGATGACCCTACAAATCCNAAGGGACGGGANNTTGANCTAAGGTGGATATTTGGAAATCTATTTCTGTGGTTTGGTATGGCAATTATTGGATTTTCATTCATCGATTTGTTCAATGGAGAATCTTTGAAATTATGGAGTTTTATTGTTCCTATTAGTCTCATTATCGTTGGAATTTTTCTTATGAAAAAATCAAGAAATTCTGTACCAATAGGCGAGGCCTACAAGACGGGAATGATATACAGAGGCTTCAAAGGGAAAATCTAATTTCNAGGCTGATGAGTCAAATCTGTCTATTTGGACGCCATCCTAGCTAATCCTGCAAGAACAATGCCGAGGCCGGAAAGACCTATGCTTATTGAAAGAAGAAAACCTATTGCAACCATTCCCATGACGATAATTATCCCAATTCCACCAAGGTTATCTGATGATGAAGAGTCACCAAGGGATCCCCAGATACTGGAACTTATGCCTAATCCTGCGATGCCGACTACAATCATTACAATTCCTGCGAGGAAAAACGAGCCAAAAATACCCCGAGAAATAATCTTAAAAATCGGGTTGGAACGACCCTTGGATTCATTATATTCTTGGAACCAATTCGGTTCTAGTACTACCTCTGGTTCAACGTTCCACTCAAATTCGCCACCACAATAAGGACAAACAAATTCTCCCGATGCATCATCGTCGAGAGCGATTTCCTCTTCACAGTGTGGACATTCGATCTCTACCATGGTACAATTTCAGATTCATTAATCATAAGATTTGACCAGATTTTGAATCTTTTTCCTACAAAATATGTTTCCCCATTAGTCACGAACACTGATATTGTAATCGGGTTAATAAGAAACNGTTCGGCCGATAAATTGCTCCNGTAACGGAGCGAGNGTTTTCCGGGGTGGGCGAGGGGTCGCCCGTTTGTACACGCTCGTTCCACTCATTGTAAATTGACCCAATCGGTGTAACTTTCTGAGGCGTCACACTCATGCATGACAATTTGAGGCACATCGTAAGGATGTTCTTCTTCGATCTTGGAAATCACTGATTGTTTNTTGGAATTAGAGACCTTGATTTGCAGAGCCCATTCTGTATCTGATTGGATTTGACCTTCCCACTTGTATGTAGAGGAAACCGTGTGGTGTTGCACACATGCAGCTCCAGACTCAACTAATGTCTGAGCAAATGAAGTGACTTCAAATTCTCTCCATGAATCAGGTAGAGTTGTTTTTATCAGCCACAATGATTTGCCCATGTCACCTCGATAATGCTGGATTTCAAGAACATTCTGTTAACACAAATTGAAAAGTAAGAAGCCTGAGAGTCTGCCATGGGCCAACTTTCAGACCTCAATTGGCTCAATCGNTTCCTGTCTGAAACACCTGGTGACGAACAGGTAGGTGGGTCCAGCCGCCAAGTCCCGAATGCTTGCTGGTCACGTGTTCTGCCAACGCCAGCACCAAACCCAAAACTCCGTTTATGGTCTGACGAGATTGGCTCTCTCATAGGATTAGATAGAGGCGAAGCAGATGTTCTAGGCGGTGGAAAACCTGTTACTGGCATGGACACATATGCGCAGAGATATGGAGGCCACCAATTCGGCAATTGGGCTGGACAATTGGGGGATGGACGTGCAATTACTCTAGGTGAAGTTGACACTGGTTCTGGTGTTTGGGAATTACAACTCAAAGGGTCTGGAGAGACCCCTTATTCCCGTCATTCTGANGGCAAGGCTGTACTCAGATCATCTATTCGTGAGTTCCTTTGCAGTGAAGCCATGTTCCATCTTGGGGTTCCAACAACTAGAGCTCTCTCTCTTGTTACGACTGGGGAGCAAGTTATGCGTGACATTCTTTACAACGGCAACAAACAACTAGAGCCCGGTGCTGTAGTTTGTAGAGTCGCACCTAGTTTCATCAGATTGGGAAGTTTCCAAATTCATGCAATGATGGGCGACAAAGAAACTTTGGNGGCTATTGTTGAACACACACTAAAGCATCACTTCCCCGATTGTAGTTTCGATGAANATGGAATCATTGAGTGGGCAAGGATTGTCGCGAAAACGACAGCAGAGATGATTGCTCACTGGATGNGAGTTGGATTTGTTCATGGAGTGATGAATACAGACAATATGTCAATTCATGGGCTTACAATAGATTACGGACCTTACGGTTGGTTGGAGGATTACAATCCCGGATGGACACCAAATACAACCGACTCTGGGCGCAGGAGATACCGATATGGCGCTCAACCACAAATTGGAGCCTGGAATTTAGCTAGATTTCTCGAAGCAATTTCACCTTTGGTTGAAAATACAGACAGATTGACTGAAGTTTTAGAATTCTATATTTCGAGTTATGAGGATTCAATGAACCAAATATGGTCAGACAAATTGGGCCTCTCAAAGTTTAAAGAAAGCGATTCTGAATTGATTGCCGAACTAAACGAGTTGCTACAAAAAGTTGAGACTGATATGACAATTTTCTTCAGAGAATTGGGTTCTATCCATGAGCCAAATATTGAGGAGTTAAAGTTCGCATTCTATGATGAATCCTCAATTCCTAGTGAGGAATGGAATGCTTGGTTAGCAAAATGGTGGGAGCGAGTTGATTCTAATCCGGACAGGGAGAAAATGATGAAAACTAATCCAAAGTATGTACTCAGAAATTGGATGGCCCAATTAGCAATCGATGCTGCAGAAAATGAGGATTACTCAGTCTGTGAAGAACTGCATAGATTGCTGAAAACACCATATGATGAGCAGTTAGTTTTCGAAAGCAATTGGTATCATAAGCGACCTGAATGGGCTAGACATAGAGTAGGATGTTCGATGCTGTCGTGTTCGAGCTGATTTTCATTGTCTGAAACAGGGATTAATATCCATACCTACCATGTATATGCTATGGAGCAAGTAAAATTTGCAGAGAACCTNAAGGAAACCAACGCTAAGACCGCAGCGACCTTTACGATAATGATGGTCATGATTTTCATCGTGACATTCATCGTAACTGTCTTCCCGATNGCCCCGACGTTAATCATTTTGGCAGCACCAGCCATTTTGATGAACCTTGGTTGGCTNGTGTTTGCCAGGGCTGTTTGAAAATCAGTCAGAATTATGCACTTCGACGTTGACACACTTTCATGGTCGAAAATCAGTTGTTGTGGTTCTTCGGACTCGGGGCATGGGCATTTGCCACTGTAATGGCAATCAAACCATTGCATGCCTACATGATGTCGAAGGGCTGTGAGAATATGGTTGCGGTTTATTACAACCGCAAAGTGGCTCACATGGTAGCTGGAGGCGTTCCGCTGATTATGTGCCCAATTGTATTCACGGACCCGATTTACCCACTTCTTGGAGGAGTTCTAGGAGCAATTGGTTTGGCATCTACCCATTTGATGGACAAGAGACTTTGGTGGATGCAAACTGAACAGAACATGAATGATGCAACATTTGCATTCATGCTAGGAATCTCCGTTTACGCACTATGGCATTATTTGGATGATGCTTGGCTCGCAATACTACCTGCACTTTTCATGGCTTACGGTGATGGAGTTACAGGAATAATACGTAACAAGATGTTCGCAAAACGAACAAAAAGCGCCTGGGGTAATCTGGGCATGGCTATTCTTTGTATCCCAGTAGGATTCGTTATTGGAAACAATGCAGACCCCTCAATCCCAATTTGGGGAGTTATTTCAGGTGCGGTAGCATCATTTGTTGAGAGATACGAATTTGGACCAATTGACGACAATGTCCTCATTGTGGTCGCTTCATCGCTCATTATCGCATTAGGAATCCATCTAGGTCCAATTTGATGAAAATTAATTTTCATTGAAGTCAAATACACTGGTATATATTCCAATTATACAGCCACAACCCATGCTAGATATTCTACCTAGCCACCTTAGCGAGAGGATTAGGGTAGTTGGTGAAAAAAGCCAGATTAAAAATTCAGGCCCCGTAGTAGTGTGGTTGAAATCCTCACATAGATTTCACGAAAACCCTGCGATCGATACAGGTAGAATATTGGCCTACGAAAACAACCTACCACTTTTGGTGTACCATGGAATAGATGAAAGATACCCCTACTCATCATTAAGGCACCATAATTCACTCTTAGATGCTGCAGTGGATGTTTCTAGACTGTGTGCAAAGAATGGAATTCGCCATGCACTGCATGTCGCAAGAGAAGGACATAGGCCTAGTGTAATGAAAGAGTTTGCAAAATCTGCATCACTAATCATTACCGACCTTTTCCCTATTCCACCGTGGGATAAGTGGGTTAGGAAAGTCTCTGAGATTTCAGAGTGCCCAGTATTGGAAATCGATTGCCATTGTGTTATCCCTATGCCTCTATATGGAAAATCGGTTGACAGACCATTCAAATTTCGTAGTGCAACCAAGAAATTACGAAAAGATAGGATTCAGCGTGATTGGCCTTCTGTCACTGTTACACCGAGTAAATACTCTGGAGAGTTGCCATTCATTCCCATTGAAATTGAATCAGAGGTTGCAGATATGGTCTCGAGGTTTAACTTGCTAAAAAAATGCAACATAGACCCCACTGTTCATCCTGTATGGAATGAAAAAGGAGGGGAAGATGCAGCCCTGGTGAAGTGGNGGAAATTTCTCGACAAAGGCCTTTCTGGATATGCTAGAAGAAGAAATAATGCTGCAGATGCAGAAGGTGTCTCAAAGCTATCATCAGCGTTTCATTACGGATTTTTGTCACCAATGAAGGTCGCTAGAGAGGCATCTGCGGTTGGAACAAAATCGGCAGACAAGTATCTCGATGAGTTATTGATATTCAGAGAACATGCTTGGCATCACATCTATTCTAGTGAAAACCCATACTCTGAATCAAACTTACCAGGTTGGGCACTTGGCTCATGGAGAAGAGCCGAAGGGGATGTGAGAACTACACTGTTACCAGAACACAAAATGGAGTATTCACAATCACCTAGTGATTTGTGGAACTACTGCCAGAGTTCACTGACAAAACACGGTGAACTACACAATAATCTGCGAATGACTTGGGGCAAAGCGATTCCATATTGGACTGAATCTCTAGANAAGTCACTGCATATTGCTCAAAAATTAAACGACAAGTATGCTCTTGATGGAAGAGATCCGTCTTCGATAGTCGGAGTTCAATGGTGCCATGGATTGTTTGACAGACCATTTGAACCNTCGATTCCAGTAATGGGTATAGTGAGAAAAAGAGATATTGAAACCCATAAATCAAGGCTTGATTTCGTAAAGTATCGCGATTATGTCAATAGGAATAATGGTGATTCGAATCTGTTTTTTGCTNTAGTAGGCGAACCTATTTTTCAAGCACTAGTATCGCAGATTATAGATGCCAATGGAGGAGAGGTAATTATTGTGAAGTCGAATAAAAAATATTCAAACATGAGAATTTCAAAACTCGATTTGAAAAATTTACCACCATGGATATCAGAAAGATTTGATTCAATACTGAAGAGCTCAGACAATGGCGATAGTGAAGATTTGATTAACAAGTTGAGTAATTCTGCAACTAAAGTCACGATAAATGAAGATCAGTCCCTCTCCTATGAGGAAATAACCTCATTGCTACAAATCGATACGAATAACATGAATTTTACTGTTATAGAATCAACAAAATCGAATCAAATTAATGATTATGAGTTGGTAGATGGAATGAAATTAGAACCAAGTCAATTAGAAACAATTGATGTTAAGCATTATTTCGAAACAATGGCACAAAGGATTTGGGATGTTGCTGGAGTAGTTTGGATGGCAAATGTGAAAGATTCTGCAAAGTGAAATTATTAGTTTCAAAACTAGTGCTATTACTCTTCTTCGCTGTTGAACTTTTTCAACTCCAAGCGAAGTATATTCAATATATCTTCTGGGTCGGTAGTCTCAAGGATTTCTTGGCGTAAATCTAGGTCTCCAAACAACAGTGCGGAGACTGCAAAAATAGATTCAGGACTATTATCGATTAATTCCATTACCGGGGATTTGTCAATCCATTCTGCAAAGTGGTCATCATCTACATTCAATATCAAAGCAACGCGCTGCAAGATACTCCTAACAATCTGTTCTAGTTCACTGCTTTGCGCATCGTCCATTACTTCGACTACGTCTAGGTACTCTACATCTGCGCTAATGTATAATTTGGAATTAGTGACATCATCTGGAATCTCCGCAATGAGGGTTTCAAGATCAGGATAAATCCCATCCTCNTCCATGAATTTGCCCATAGAGGGGTGATTAAATGGAGGTAGAGCAGGTTGGTGCACTTTCTTTACGGCAAATTTTCTGCGACCGATTATTTGCAGAAAGTGGTTGCTTCCTTTGGTTTCGTGATGGATAATCTCTGCTTCACAACCGTATTCCATAGGGCCATCCCAATGATTGACCTCTGAGAGGAAATCGCTGCGCACCAATCCAAAATTCTTACCGTCCAACAAACAATCGTCAAGCATCTGTTTGTAGCGGGGCTCGAAAACTCGCAGTTCCTGAATCTCTCCCGGTAGCAAGACCATAGGAAGTACGAACAGTGGCAAGTTTTCCATGTGCTGCAATTGGAGGATTTTCTTATCAAGATATGTTTATACAGATTTTTGAAAAAAACATCTATTGATAAACATCTCAATAGTTTTCTTACATATGATGAGCAGGCTTACTGGTATTGCACTATCTATTCTGGTGGTAGCAGCAGTGGCTTCTGCAAGCACGCTTGTCGCATTCAACATTTTGAAATCCGAAGAAAATGAACCTTTCAGGGCAAAAGTTGACTTCGCTGAAGGTAATAATCACTACACATTGATTGAAATCGATGAAGGAGACAACGATGAAGAAAAGGAAGTAACTCTCATTTTACACGAATTTGTATTTTCAGTTACAGGAGAATTAGATACNGTGAACTGGGATTTTGGCGACGGTAAATCCGGGGCCGGGGCCATCATTTCCCATCAATACGATGAACCAGGAAACTATGTNGTTACAGCTACAACATCATCCCCGGAAGTAATTGAATCTATGACGATTGACATCACTGTAAATTTGGTTGGTTCTGCCGAAGTTGACAATATGGAGTGTACTTGTGCACCAACTGCTAAAGATACAGTTATCGACCTGATGGCGCTTCCTTTAGAGCAGTCGATTGATGGATTTGTTAAGGTTGAACACGATGGCTCAAGTGAGTCATGTTCACTGAGGAATCCTTTGCAAGAATGCCACATCAGAGTAATCATGCAGTGGACTGAGGAAGGCAGTGTTATCGGTCAGGAAGTCCTGTATGATGACACTTTCAGAAGCAATGAACTCGTTGTTGATTTCAATATTGAAAATCTTGAACTAGAGCAAGGTAAGGGGCTTCAACTGAGGCTGGAAACAGACCAGCTCAGAGATTGGCATAAGCCAACTGCAGAGTGGTACAACACAGTACTCGAAGAGTGATCAAGACATGATTTCGTCTTGTTCTGCATCTTCCATTAGAACGAACTCATAGTCTCCTGTAGCACTATCGTANTCGATGCTTGAGAATAATGCTTTCATTTGTCGGTCCTCAAATGGATCGTGGAAGTATGGTTGGTCGGTTCTGAAAATTCGGAGGATTTGTTTGTACTTCTCCATATCCATGTTACCTGTGATTGTGTAAATGGCAGACTCAGCACCTTCATCTAGAAGGTCGTCACCTTCGTTGCCACGGATTACTGTTCTTTGCAAGCGTCGCTTAACATTCATGTGAACATTGCAATTCTCGATTCTTACCCAATCCTCACCAGCGGTAGTGATGAAGCACTCATTAATCTTCATGTACAGACCTAATGGCCCGACAATATTAGTGATTGTGCCTGCATCAACTTGTTAGTTGGTTCAGCATGTCCTCAATCGTTTCAGGATTAGCTTCTTTGTTCTTGTTAGAAATGCAACTTCGACCCAATACGATGCATCCTAGGAATGAGAACATCTGTCTCATGGCCATGATTACATGTGCTCCTCCGCCACCACTGTGCGTCGCAAGACCAACTTTACGTCGGTTAAATAGAGCACGGAAATCTTGCCATTCTGTACTTAGCCATGCGACTGCGTTGTTCAATGTAGGAGGCATTGAACCATTGTACTCCGGGGCGATTATCATCCAAGAATCCGCACCAGACATTGCTGCCTTTAATTCTGCCATACCAGGGACGGTATCCAATTCCTTAGAGCGAGCAACTGAGAACATTGGCATGTCTAGTTCAACCAAGTCAATTACATCTGCTTCATGACCCATCTCTCGGGCAGAATCAGCGAACTTGTCGGCTAGGGCACGATTGTTATCGGAGGTTGCAGTTATCATCAAAATCTTGGCCATGAACCCCCCAAGTGGTTTAGGTTCACAAAGGTGTGCATGCATAAAGACTAGAGTTTGATATACAACATCACTGATCTTAGTGCATGGAGGAAGCGATTCAGTTTGAGCCACTTCCTGCTGAAAGAGTAGAGTACACGCCACCTCCAAAACAAGATGCGAAAGACAGAGGATGGTTAGGAATCGCATTCATTCGTTTGCTATCCCTTGCAATTGTAGGCGCTGCAGTTTACTATTCGACTGAAGGTTTAGTTGCAATGTTTGTACTGTTTATTTTGGTAGTACCAGTAGAGAAAATATTTCCAAGACATAGGGGCCAGAAAGTTAGGCGGCCGCTGTACAAATTAGATATGAGCTACGCAATGTCTTCTCCATTACTCAATCTCATCGGATTGATAGCCGCAGCAATTGTTGCAATCATTTCATTTGCTTGGGTTCCAGGGCTAATGATGCGGCCTGTAGTGGCTCAAATTCCAACTGAATGGCTCCCTGTAGTGGGCTTTTTACTGTTTGATTTCGTTAGTTATTGGACTCACAGATTCTACCATGAGATACCAATTCTATGGAAGTTTCATGCGATTCACCATTCCACAGAGCACCTTGATTGGGTTAGTGGATTTAGAGCACACCCCTTTGATGGAACGTTAATTGCACCAGCATTTGCATTCTTAATCGCAGCTGGATTCAGTCCTGAGATTACCGGGCTGTTTGCTATCTTCCAAATTGTGTTAGGATTACTGTTGCATGCAAATGTAAAATTCAGACTTCGCTGGCTACATCCATTCCTAGGAACTCCAGAGATGCACCACTGGCACCACAGTAACGAAGAAGAAGCCATCTGGACCAACTANGGTGCTGCAATCCCNTTNTGGGACCAAGTCTTTGGAACNTACTACATGCCTAANGANAANCGACCATCGGTTTACGGAGTTGATGANTACATNGAACCGAATATGGTTGACCAACTAATGTANCCANTGAAAGGAATNGGAAANCCATTCAATATNATTCGNCATCCNTTNAGATCTATGAAAGTTGGAATCAAATTTTANTGGAATNTNATGAANCAGATGAAGTGGGTAATTTTCCGNCCNAGAGGCATGAAGCCCCCTATGTAAGCNNATGANTACTTNCGNTGGAANATNGTAGAAATATACGGNCTTTCACCACCAAAAGGATTGNTGTGTGTGTGTCTTATGGAATCTACCAAAACCCAATTATTGCCTAACAAATCAATCAGCATNTCTTCATCANAAGTGTGCAANTCTAAGCCACAGCACATNTTTNCNCCATCTGTTGAAAAGGTTTCAATCACAGCGAAACCTCCACTAGGAATACAAGATTCTAGGTTTGAAATATATCGCTCTCTGTCTTCTTGATTCAGCAAAAAATGTAATACTGCACGGTCATGCCAAATCTCAAATTGTCCTAATTCTAATTCTTTGGACAAGTCACCGTTGATGTATTGCAAATTTGTCCCGTGCCGATTAGAGAGGATGCGTAAAGCCTCAGTTGAGATGTCCAGGACTGTAACTTGATATCCATTTTTCACCAAGGAATCGATTAATGTTGTAGCACCTGCGCCAACATCGATTATTCTGTTTCCATCACAAGAAGAAATTAGATCCATAGAGACCGCATGCTCTTTTTGATACCAACCCAATTTTGTTGTATCAGCATCGCTGTATGCATTATCCCAATGCTTGGCATCACTTGGAATAGTCTCACCTCACTGAAATGTCACATCAACTTCCATAGATTCGCTGACTGAAACACAAACTGGACAGTTGCAACCTTCAGTAATCAACCAAGCTCTATCTTCGATATCCAAACCTGATGGCAGATTAACCACAACTTCGAGTTTAGCAACTCTCCTTGGACCTGATGCCATTGTTTTCTCAACGCTACCAGTCATCC
>PBXT01000038.1 GCA_002727695.1 Methanobacteriota archaeon
GCTCCATTGGTATCTGCTGATGGCATCAACTCCTTGAATCCATGTACTAATTCCCCATATTATGCTAAGATTTGATGAGGTATAGGATTCGCCACCCTACTATGGCCGGCGTTTGTGTCGCTCTAGTTAGCGGGGGTATTGACTCCCCTGTTGCTGTTGCACGCATGCTAATGCAAGGCTGGAAAATATACCCGGTCCATGCTTCCCAGGAACCTGTTACTGGGCCAGAAGCGGAGAAGAAAACCATAGCACTGCTTCGACATTTGTTAGAGAGTGAAGGAAGGCTTGGTGAACTTGCTAGAGAAAATCTAGACCGCGATTTGATCGTTGTCCCTGTAGCCGAGAAGCTCGCTTTGTTTACCGAAAAGTGGAATCATACTGAATATTTCATCCACATGAAAAGATTGTACAACGCTATTGCAACAATTAGAGGAGAAGAAATAGATGCGACTCATGTGTTGACCGGAGAAAACCTAGGGCAAGTATCCAGTCAAACTCTAGGCAATTTAGGCGGGGTTGAAATCGCAACATCGCTTCTTCCTTTACGTCCTCTTTTGGCATTTGATAAGGTCACGATTATGACCATGGCAAGGAAGATTGGAACCTTAGAAATTAGTGAAGGTCCAGAAGTTTGTGATGCACTAGGTCCAAGTAAGCCGACAACTGTTGCAAACAAGGAGTGGCTGGAGCGCTCAGAAGAGAGGGTTGGTGGCTTGCAGCACATCGCTTCTGATAGTTATTCTAAGTTGAGAGTAGTGAAGCTTTGACATCAAGCGGGTCCCCCCCTAAAGGGGGGAACCCGAATAGACACTTCCCCGTCGGTCTTTTATGCCCGATTTGATTGGGGCAGGAAAGAGGGTGGCCCCATGACAGACAAAAAGAGTGCAATTACCGCTTTGGTTTTCACAGGTATTATGCTGATTGCTCCTATTGCAGGCGCAGCAAATGTGACNACNTTTAGCGGCGGAGATAGCGAAGTAACCGTTGAAGTNNGAGACGGACCAGANTACACAAANATCGTAGATGGAACCGTGACAATACCTTCAGGTGACACGGTTACAAGCGCATCAGTGAAAGTTTCCACAGATATGGCTACCCATGAAACATACACTACNATCAATTCTGAAACATCTCAATATGTATGGGATCCGGTCTACAACAATCAGCAAACCGAGTTCTCAACCCTAGCAGATTTCACATACCATGAAGACACAATAAGTCTAGTCAGCGGTGGTTTCTCCACCGACTTTGAGAGAACAGGCTCTGGATTCATGGATGTTTCACAACCAGTCGCAGATGGAACAGGTTGGCAGCACGGCACTCTCGCTGATGGATTTGTTCTGAATGAAAACTGTAATACTGGAAATGATTGTTGGGGTACAAATATGTACGATTTCGACAATGATTACACCACTGATGACCAAGGTTCAGGATTCTCATACAGCATGATAACTCCAGAAATGGAAGTTGACCCAGGGTCATTCATCGCTCGCTTCTCGAGCTGGCACGGAATGCACTGGTCTCAAACCAACCCTGGTGCTAATCCAACCAACACTTACTACGACTGTGGATATGTAATGGTCAGGAACTCATCCTCTCCTTCATTCCCTCCACCCGAAGTAGGTTGGAGTTACATTCCATTCGATATGACCAACTCAACCGGAGTCAGCTACGCAAACGGACTGTATCCAATCGGTAGTGGAAACGGAAAGATTCAGAATTGTGACAGTCTTACTGGCACAGACTACGCACTTGGTGGAGAATCAACTCACCCTACTCAGAACCCTAACGGCTGGTCAACACTAGCAGTCAACCTGAATGAGCACATCCACAAGTATGTCCAACTCAAGTTCGTCTTGAGTCACAACAACGGTGCAGGTGTACCACAAAACACAACCATGCCTGGTTGGTTCATCGATGACTTCCGCCTTGGAGACCCATTGCCTCAGTCCGGTTCAATGACTGTCAAGGGCTTCACACCCAAGCAATCTCCTAACCCAGGATTCCCTGACGGCTACGGAGTTCTAACCTTGGAACAAGAAACAACTCCAACCAACTCACTGACCGTTTCAGTTCTGCGTGCGGGAACAACTGAAATCGCACTAGACAGAGACGGAAACCAAATGACTGGTTTAGTAGGTCCAATCATCGAATTATGGGGCGTTGATGCTTCAGAATATCCAGTTATCGANCTCCGCTTCGATTTCGATACAGGACAGTACAGGCTATCCACAGCAGTATTGCACGGATTGAGCATAGGTACTAGAATCGGTACTGGAATGAACGATACTGATGTTGTTCAAAGTCCGATGATATCCAATGGTGTATGGCAATCTCCTGGTGGAGATATACCGCTATTCTACAATCCGACGATTGCAGATAACTCATTCACTCCGACCTTGTATACCTCAAAATTCTCTCAGCCAATTGTGGGCGTAACACCGGTAGTGGTCGATGATTGTATGGAATCTCCAAAGATCGAAGTTATTCTAAGAGATAACACCAATCACAACTTGACTGTAGGCCAGAAATGGATTCCTACAGACCCAATTTTCGGATTCTCATCCATTGTATCTTACAGCAACACCTGTGGCTTGTCTGAACTATGGTTCGACCTTGAATTCGGTCACAGCGCAACTGGCGTATCTATCGATATCGCAAACGATGGAGACATTGAATGGGCAATGGATGAACCAGCATTCGGTGCATTCGGTCGNCAGACCGAATTCTGGGCTGGTTCATCGCTAGGCGTCAATTACGCAATGGATGAAGCCACAATTACTCTGAATACAAACGGTGAGGCAACCGGTGGTGGTTTCATGCTACCTATCGGCGCTGATGTCAAGGTAGCAGACGTCATTATGTCAGACAACACTGCTGGTGGCTTTGATTTGTCATTAACTGCAAGTGGTCAAGAAGTATCATTNGGAACGGTACCTAATCAATCTGTGATTGCGCATGAGACAATGTTCCCGATGTTTGCATTCAAGGATGCTATTACGTCTTTGATGAATAATCCGCTTCTNCAAGCATCACACATCGATGAATATGGAAACGAGTGGGCCACATTCCGCTTCTCGGTATCAAATCAAAATGCAGCTAGTGGAACTCATGTCAAGGTAAGCGACTTGGACATTATCTATGATTGGGAAACATCTCTTGGTGGTTCCAGNAATTTCGATAGAGAGTTGAACCAAGGTATCGCTCTTGGAACAGGTGCTCAAGTCGATGTACCATTGGCAGTTTCAGCGCATTCCGGCGGAGGTGTCATGCTTTCAGACCTATCGATTACCACTGCAACAGGTTACGATTCAACTCTAAGTCTAACAGGTAGTCCTGANGGGCTGTATCCAAATGGTGACATCATTGAAGCTGTTTCAACCCACAGTGTTTCTCAATCAACAGGCGCGGCTTTCGCAGAATCCAGACTAAGAATGGAATCTTCAAGTGGAGTTGTTGAACTTGCATTCTCTGAACTATCACTGTTCACTGAAGCACACGACCCAGACAATTTNGTCACAATGGAGTCTTCGTCATACAACTGGGCTGGAGATGAAATTACTGTAACATGGAGATTCAGAATTAACACCGCATGGGAAGACACAGCAGAATTGCGTCTGTATGCAAGCCTTGTTGCAGATAACGGGGTCAATGGACTTCCTGGCGCTATCGTTCTGGCACCTGCTAACGGAAACGCAATCGAGAACGATGCAATGGTCTCAGCATTTGAGTTGAGAAACAATGCAGGAGACGTACAAAACCTAGCATCTGCAAGTTCTAACCAGAACATCAACTTAGTTGGCAGCATCAGACTCGAAGGACTGGATGTTGCTCCTGACCCNACCTCTTACAANATGTCTCTACANCGCTGGGATGTCCAGACTGTGAANGGAACAGTTGTCTCAGAGTGGGTCGAAGTAACNAACACCACTGGNGTCATNGGNGGNGACTTCGATTGGGCGATTAACTTGGGAGCGACAGCTGCTGGCCAAGCGACATATCGATTCATGATTGATGGATACGAAGGAGGAGACACACTATGTCCTCCAGCACCAATCGTTTCAGATTCNGATTGTGCTATTCCATTCAANTTGTCAATCGATACATATTCTCCTACTTTGGTCAATATTTCAGTATTGAAGGCTGCTAACTTCGACCAGACAATTTGGACCAACTGGAGAAGCCTAGTTGACGATACATGGGTACTGCCAAGCGCTCAACAGAAGGTCAGAGTTCTAGCACAGGATATCCCTACTCCTCCAAGTAGCCTAGACATGTACTACTGGGTCGAGTATGACCACGACACTGACATGGACGGAATTGCAGACCCTGATGAGTACGCAGTTCTAACATTGTACAGCGACGGTAATGCGCCTACTGCAAATTACACTGGAACATTCAGTGATGATGCAAACAAGGGTCAAGACCCGCCGGGCAAGGTCAGTATCTACATCGAAGGTACAGACCTTGGAGGTAACTCAATCGCTGCAGGTGTACCTGGATTCGAGAACGANCTGGTCACTTATGTATCAATGGATGCAAAGACTCCTAACATCAGGAACTTCTTCATCGAAGATTCCAACGGAGAGCGCCTGCACAACCCAAGCGAAGGTGCACCATTCTACCAAGGGCCTTGGAACATGACAATGTATGCTGGAAACCAGTACCACTTGATCGTGGAAGCAACCGATGAGAATGGTTGGAGAGATATCAACTACTTCGAAATCGACCTTGGTGCTCAAGATATGGTAGTATATTACTCACCAAGAAATGAGACAGCATGGACTTCTTCAACAGATATCGAAATCATTGAAGCAGGTAATGGCAGCGATGGTCCTCAGGTTCTGCGTATGGATGGAGGTCGACTAATCGACCCATTCGAAGACGAGTTCTACCTCGACCTACCGATTAGAATGAATTGGGACATTATCGGTATTGGTGGTGGAACAATGATTCCTCAGCTAAGAATCAAGGATATGGACAGGGATCCATCAATTATGAGTGAATCCGGTGGACGCCACAAGCAGCGCTGGGTCTACAGTGATGGTATTCAGTTGGACTTCCGAAGCGGAATTACTCCTGCATTCACAGACTTGTCTTACCCATATTCACAGGATGTTCAAGTTGCTTTCGTATTCCCTGGCGACACTATCTCCATGGAAGGGCAGTATGCATATATTGACGGAATTAACTTCGGAGTCTATGTTCTACCTGAAGGCGAATTCACTCTAGAAGTAACTCGCCAAGAAGCAATGATGGACGGTAGCAAGGGTTACTTTGCATATCCTGCTGGTGGTGCAGATGGTTCCAAGACAGATGGACCTACCTTGCACACAATCGATGGCGGTGCATTCAACATCAACATCACAGCACCTCCTCTGAACAATGAGTACACATACACATTCAGATTGGTCAACCTACCTGATGGTGCGACGGATTCTACTGCAAATATTTGTGATGGAAACAGCGCTTTCGGATGTGCATCATTCAAGATCAAGGTTGATGCAAGCAAGCCAGAAATCGATGACGATTCATGGACTGCAAGCTCTGGAATCAATGGAGAAGTTCTCGGCAACACAATGCCATCATCAACAATGCACTGTATCGATGTTGAAGCGGTAATCGAAGAGAACGCTGCTTTACTCGCTGGTGAAGTTAACCTAATGTGGTCCTTCTATTCCGATGCTGATTCAAACCTAACTTGGCCTGTATACGGTCAGAGATTCGGTGTTGAAGCGCAGTCTCATCCATTGGATCTGAAGATTCAAGGTGGCGATTACCTAGTTAGCGCAGAATGTGTCGACCTATGGCCGGACCCTCAAGACCCAACACAAGCACAGATTACCACTGTAGACCTTGTAATGTGGATTGAAGGAAGAGATTCTGCAGGTTGGGATATTGAAGGCGGTGGACCGAACATTGCAGGCGGAATAAGTTCCATCTATTCGAGCAACCCTGTACACAACTCACAGTATAGATTGGTTCACGAGCAAGCAAAGTTCAACGTCATCGACGTTCGAATGACGCCAAAGAGTCCAGAAGTTGGAGATGTTCCTGAACTTGAAATCTCAATCCAGAACATCGGTACAAAGGATGGAAACATCACTCTAGAGGTCCAGTCTGTGAAGGACGGTGGATTCCCAACAACTGAATTGACATGGACAACTGAAGAGATTGCTCAAGGTACAATGGCGAACATTTTCGTTACCGACCTAGAAGTGTTCGGAACACCAACCAGTGGAATGTACTTCTTAATTGTGGATTCAGAATCAAACGAAGTCTTGTGGAATGGCTCAGAGAACTCCAAGTCATTCAATGTAGCAGAAGCTTCTGACGATGATGGATTCTTATCTGGTTCAGGTATGTTGATTGTTATTGGGTTAGGTACACTGATTCTAATTCTGTTAGTTGTAGTAGTGGTACTTGCTAGAAGAGATTCCGGTGATGGAACATACGAGTACGAATACGAGTATGATGAAGAAGCCGNNAAATCCTACGCTGAAGTGCCTAGAGCAGGTCCTCCTTCGGCAGGGCCACCTCCAGCAGCGAATGTAGATCCNGCAATGGCTGCAGCAATGGCTGAGTTCCCACAATGGGACCAAGCGACAATCCAGGGCTACTTTGACCAAGGTTGGGACATTGACAGTCTACGTGATTGGGTCAACAATAATCAGTGATTCAATATGAATCTTGACTGGGAAGACATACATTGGGAAGACCCCGATGGTGGGACAATTGTGCTCCACGGAGTTCTACCTACAGTGGTTCTACCCAACGGGATGAGGCCNCGCATCAGTTGGCACGGCCTTGGAATAATGGGCTCCAGTGAGGAAATCGAGGTCTGGGCAGAGGAAGAAAAATCAGAAGTCGAAGACCCTGGAATCAACCTCGACAGCGCTATACTAAACGGCGGATTAGATGGCCTATATCTAGAGATGCTAGCATATGGAGTCGAAGGATTACAGGTTGGGAAATTCCCAGACCCAGAGCCCAGAAGGTTGCACAAAGCTGCGGTTAATCATGACCGTGCAGTATTCTTTGCAGAACCGGATATGGATGATGAAGGTTGGGCGGACTTCCTTGGTAAGGAAGCNAAAGCAATGACCAGGCCCTTGAAACTGGCTAGGATTATATTCACATCTAGGAGATGGCGAAAAGGAATCAAGAAGATGCGTAAACATGTCGTTGAACAGCCTTCTCGTGAGCCGGATGGCTTGCAAGCAGCGAGCGCATTAGCAGCAACCTGGTGGAANCTGAACCGTGAGAATTCTGAAGAAGAACTCAATCGAGCCAAGGACCTAAGGTTCGCAGGAAGATTGCGTGGAGGTCTAGCAAGTCTTCGTGAAACACATGGCGATGACGCAGTGCTTCTTGTGCCGATACAACAGGCATGGAGAAGTTCTATGCTAACGGCTTTGGAAACATTGCCGTATGCAGAGAGTTCTTCAGATGGCGCCCCATCGGACGGAGAGGAGGAGTGACTGTGGTCGGTTCAGGCAACATTGAAGTTCGAGTAGAAAATCTACTTGTTCGCTTCACTCCAACCCCTCGTGTAGATCTAGAAGAGGCCGTTGAGAGACTTGGGGGAGTCGTTAATGGCGATGTCATTATCAAAATGCTCGATAAGCCTAGAGCGACTCTGATTATCGACAGTGAAGGAAGGATTGTTGTTCACGGCACACATCGAATTGAAGCGGCCAGAGCGGCTGCGAAAGAAATGATGTTGCGAATGGGAAGAGATGATTCTGGAATGGTTACAGAACTGGGCCCAATCATCGCCTCCTTTGATTTTGGTGAACCAATTCCAATNGAAAATATNCGNATGAATCTTGGAAGNGGAACNTCNTCNATGGACGAAAGGCTAGGCTGCCTAAGNNTAGAAGACACTCGACATGACTTGGAATTGCTAATTTGGCCAACNGGTAGATGTGTNGCACTNAATGCNCGCCANCCTAACATGGTTACAATGTCAGCNGTNCATTGGAAGTCTAANTTNGCAGANAAGAAATCGTTCAAGGCGTGATTTCNATGGATTGGAATGGNCCAATCCTAGACGANCATTTCCATCTTAATCGGAATGGCAGATTTTTGGATGCAGCAAGGGATTTTTTGCGAGTAGGTGGGACTGATTTAGTTCTCGTCCACTGTCCCGATTTCGCATCTCCACCAGTGACTAGGGATGGTCATTCTGAAGCTTATGCGAATACGATTGCTATGGCAGAGCAAGTTCGTGAATTAGGACTAGGAGTACGTGTTATTCTAGGCCCACATCCTGCAGCATTCGCTCATCAATTCGAGTCTTTAGGCGATAGAGCCGAAGAGAATTATTGGGATAGTATCGAGACTGCTCTACATTATGTCCACGAAGGCTTTGCTCACGGGATCGGAGAGGTCGGAAGGCCTCATTGGCCGGTTTCAGATGAAATTTGGCAGCGCTCAAACACGTTGCTTTTGGAAACCATGCAGTTGGCAGCCAAGGAGAACATTCCTTTGCAACTACACGTAGAAGGGGAATCAGATGAGACCTATGGTGAGTTGGCTCGAATGGCAGACAAAGCGGGACTTGCAAGGGAGAAATTAGTCAGACATTACGCACCTCCAAGGGTAGATGAGTCATACACTCATGGTCTAACTCCTAGTGTTTTAGCAGGCAGTGGATCAATTGAAGAATTGATGAATACCTTCGAATCATCATCTCACGGATTTATGCTGGAGACCGATTATATGGACGACCCCAGAAGACCGGGTGCTGTTCTCGGGCCAAAGACTGTACCAAAGCGCACTCGGCAATTANTNGCAGCCGGATTNGANGAGGANATTNTGNACAANTGNCACAAAGATNTGCCNGACAGAATNTACGGNANNCANTNANTCATCGCCCAAAGAGTTCATGACCACCCCTCCCTTCGGGAGGGACGATGCAAACCGTAACTAGGGTGTTTTTAGTGTCCATTCTAGTGTTATGTTTGTTCACTCCGATGAATACACAAGCTCAAATCACGCCTGTTGGCGTAGAGGTTGAGTGTGACGAATCNACAATAAAAATTAATGTTCATCCTGAACAAAATGCACCGGTTTCTGTTACATGTACCGTGACAAATACAGGATCATTTCCTCAAAATGTAGATTTGGACAGCAATTTAGATGGGAATGATTTCTCGTTATCCTTGTCTGAGTCTTCGGTTGAACTTGATGCTGGAGAAGATACAACTTTCATTGCGACATTTTCCGCATCGCCTAGAATCGAAGTTTTGAGCGAAGATTACAACATTACTGCAACAGTTACCAGTGTTACTATCGGAAGTGACCCATTCACGATACCGCTTGGACAAGCAGGCTCAACATCTGAAACTGGCGGTTCCGTAAGCTCGTTACCTTACTCAAGAATAGACTTGGAAGTTTCAAATCCTTCCACAAGGAACATTGAAGCAGGTGGAGAAGCAACGCTTCAATTCACCGTTTTCAACGATGGTAACAGAGTCGACAATTTAGAAGTTGAAATTCTAAACCTCCAAGAGATTGAAGATGCAGGATTCAAATTTGTTTCTGACCCATTTTTCCGTGCAACCGTGAACCCGGGGGCATCCTCTGACCAAGGAACAATTATCCTAGAAGCGCCATCAGATTCGTCTGATGAAATCTCTATTCAAGTCGAGTTGCGAGCGTACTCGAAATTAGACACTGATGCTGAAGCAAGCGAAGTTTCCGTTAGAGTTGTAGTCGCAGCTTCAAGCGGAGGCGGCGGCTCAATCGGCCTTGATTCAATGGATCAAGACAGCATTGCAATGATTGCAATGGGCGGTGGCGGTTTAGTTGGAGTGATTTTACTACTGGTAATCATCTCTAGATTAACCAAGAAAGCAGGCAAGCAGAAGATTGCCGCAAAGGAAGCCAAGAAGGCTGCTAAGGCTGAAAAGAAGGCTAAAAAAGCTGCAAGAAGGATGATGAAAAAGGCAGGCATTCCTGAAGAACAAATCGAAGACGAGTTTGAAGATGATTTGGACTTCGATGACCTTGACGATATGGACGATTTCGATTTTGAAGATTTGTGAAGCAAATCGAGTTCGGAAATTCACTGCAATAATCGACTTTTAGCCCTTATTTCCTATGGCAACAGTCATAGGCGTCATGGCAAGGGAAACACCTACCCTAAGGGTAGGTGCTAATCATGCTTGGTTTACAAGGTAAAGTTGCATTTGTTTTCGGAGTGGCTAGTGAAGACTCAATCGCTTGGGCAATTTGCCAAAGTTTGGCTGAAGCGGGAGTGACTCTGTACTTGGGTTANCAGAAGCGTTTCATGTCGCGAGTTTTCCAACTCAAAGACAAACTTCCAGCGATAGCAGGTTTCTATCCTCTCGACGTAGCATCTGATGCGGACACAAAGGAATTTTTCGATGCATTCAGCAAAGAAAACCCTGGGCTAAAGGCAGATATCCTGATCCACGCTATTGGATTTGCGCCAAGGGAATGTTTCGACCGCCCAATCCTATTCGTAGATGATGAAAGCATCAACACCGCTTACACAATCTCGGCTAACTCTTTGCAGAGATGCCTAAAGTTCGCACTGCCATATCTAAATCCCGGTTCATCGACAATCACCTTGACCTACGCCGCATCAACAAGGCATGTTCCTTCGTACGGAATAATGAGTATGGCAAAAGCAGCCCTTGAGTGCTGGACTAGAGAATTAGCGTGCCACTTGGGGCCAGAAGGGCACCGTGTCAATTCCATCTCCAGTGGGCCGATTCGAACCATTGCAGCAAGCGGAATCCCTGGATTCGACAATATCCTTGACCACGTTGCTGCTAACTCACCACTTCGCAGAAATGTAACTCAGTCCGATGTTGCAGGTTGTACTACTTGGCTAGCCAGCCCACTTTCAGCGGGAGTGACAGGACAGTGTATCCATGTAGACGCTGGATATTCGATAACGATGGTCCCATCAAGCATTATGGGGGAGTAATCAGATGACGATTACCACTGCAGACGGAAAACAAGTAGACGGATTGAACCAATCTCCATTCGAACCAATTGCGGTTATCGGAATGGCTGCTCTGATGCCAGATGCAACCTCAATTGAGGAGTTTTGGCAAAACATAATTGATGCCCATGTCTCGATTAAAGAAGTCTCGAAAGATCGCTGGGATCCAGATATTTACTGGGAAAACGGGGCGCCTGGAAATGTCAGTGAAGGCAAGACCTACTCCAAGATTGGAGGATTTGTAGACGGTTATGAGTTTGACTGGCGCAGATGGAGACAGCCCCCCGGGACTCTGCCTCAAATCGACCCATGCCAGTTGTGGGCAGTCACAGTTTCTGCAGATGCAATCGATAACGCAGGTTATGGCGAAGGTGGAAAAACTCTCGACAGAGCTCGCACAGGCGTGATTTTTGCTAACGCACTGGGTGGTGAGAATCGTTCCGAATCAAACATTCGAGTATTCAGTGCCGAATTGAGAAAAATCGCTATCGACAATGGCGTAACTCCTGAGCAGGCAGACGCCATGGTGGAGAAAATCTGTGAAGGTACTCCACGTATTGATGAAGACACAATGCCGGGAGAATTAGCAAATGTAGTTAGCGGCAGAGTTGCGAATTTGCTTGATTTACAAGGCCCAAATTATTCCACAGATGCAGCATGTGCATCTTCGATGGCAGCATTGCTAGATGCATGCCGTCTACTACAAACACGCCAGGTTGACACTATGCTAGCAGGAGCTACCGACCGCTGTATGGAAGCACCAACCTATGCCAAGTTTAGTGCAATAGGTGCGCTGTCTCCAACTCACTCAACCCCATTCGATGCTAGAGCAAACGGATTCGTAATGGGTGAAGGAGCAGGTGTACTTCTTCTCAAGAGATTGTCTGATGCAATCGATGACGGTGATGACATCAAAGCGGTTATTCGCGGAGTCGGTGGTTCTTCTGATGGCAGAGGTAAGGGAATCACTGCGCCTAGTCAGAGAGGGCAAGTTCAAGCTGTAAGCAGAGCCTATGCGCAAGCAGGATACGAGCCATCAACTGTTGAATTGGTTGAGGCTCACGGCACATCAACAAAGGTGGGCGACGCAACAGAGTTGTCGACACTTTCCCTGCTTTGGACAGGACTCGATGGTGGAGATCACATCGCTGTTGGTTCAGTGAAAAGCCAGATTGGTCACTTGAAGGCTGCAGCAGGAATTGCTGGAATAATGAAAGCGTGTAATGCGGTTTATCACGCCACAATTCCGCCGAGTGCAGGTTTCGAAACACCTAATCCTACAGTAGAATGGGGCGAGATTCCATTCTTCGTTCCAACTAAAGCATTGGATTGGGCTAAACCAGAATCCAATCCCCGTAGAGCAGGCATTTCCGCATTTGGATTCGGCGGAACAAATTTCCACGTCACATTGGAAGAGTATGTTCCTGATTATCACGCTGATTTGGTATCTGAATGGGATGGAAGATGGGATGCATATGCTGGAACAGCATCGACTTCATCTTCTAAACCAACAATGACGCATGAAGAGATCAAAGCGATTGAAGGCGGCCTACTACTGCTGTCTGGTGACTCTGTTGAAACCGTCAAAACCAAATTGGACGGAATTGCATTTTCGGGAAGCAATTTCGACGATGACCCAAAGGGAATGCGTCTTTCATTCACACTACCTGAACATTGGTCCTATGATACCAGCGATTCACTAAGAATGGCGATTACAGCGACTAGTTGGGCTGAGTTCAACAAGCGCAAGGACTTGGCACTCAAGGCGATGGACGACCCTGGAAAATGGGGCTTCTTGATGAGTCAAGGGATTCTGATTAGCAATGACCCTGCACTTCCAAGTGAAGCAAAAGTCGCTCACATGTATCCCGGGCAGGGTAGCCAATATGTTGGCATGACCAATGATCTGAATTCAAGATATACGGGAGTTGGCGAAGTTTGGGAAAAGGCCGATATCACAATGGTTGATGTTCTAGACGGTGAGACTCTTTCCTCATTCGTTCTGAGAGAAAATCTCAGCGATGATGAAAGGAAAGAAGCTGAGCACAAGCTCAAGCAAACCGAGTACACTCAGCCAGCAATGCTGACTGCGGATTTAGCAATAGAAGCCGCACTGAATGCTCACGGACACAAGCCAGACATGGTTGCTGGACACAGCCTAGGCGAATATGCTGCATTGATGAGTGCAGGAATCCTAGACATGGATGGCGCTTTGAGAGCCGCAGCTGCCCGTGGTACAGAAATGGGCAGCGTCGAGATTGAAGACAAGGGATTGATGGCCAGCGTCACCGCTCCTTACGAGAGAATTGCTGAGATTATCGAGGAGACTGATGGTTACGTTATTGCGGCAAACAAGAACTCTCCAAAGATGACAGTTATCGCTGGAGAAACCGAACCGGTCAAGGCGGCAATGTCCCGATTCGAGGCAGAAGGATTCCAGACAGTTGCTTTGGCAACAAGCCATGCATTCCATTCCAGAATCGTTGCACCGGCAAACGAACCACTACGCAGATTCCTTGAGAATCTAGATGTTAAATGGCCTAAGATTCCGATCACAAGCAACGTGGATGGTGGCTGGTATCCGATGGATGATGGCGGCGATTCTAAGGCCGCAGC
>PBXT01000039.1 GCA_002727695.1 Methanobacteriota archaeon
AAGAGCTACATGTATTTTAGGAACTTCATAGATAATTTTATTATCAAGAATTGTATTTAATGCATTTGCATGGAGACCTACCATAGGATATCGTGGATCAAATGGCATTGGATTGAGATCTGATGTTCCTGTTGCAGTAAGACCGTAATAAAGTTTTTTCCCAACGAACTCAAAAGGAACAATATCATGGACAGTATTTTTTTCTTCGCTACCGATAAATAGTCGCTGTTTTTTTGCATAAGGATAAAAAGAAAGAGGACGTTGTTCATCGATCATATTATTTTTGTGGAGGTTGGCAATAATTTGAAAATTCCTTTTTGTATTATTGGCTTTNNCTCTNGNTTTNAANANNNNTTTTTGATCTTCATTTTTTTGATCNATAANTNCAGTAAGATCTTTGATATGTTGTTTATGNGTNGTNAATNTNTATTCCTCAATTCCNAATTCATAATCGATTAANNTTTTCNTTAATTAANTCATNTAGNTTNGGGNTAGAANNACGNTTTGAATCNAGAAANATNTTCGCAAAAATATTATTNTTCCTAAGCTCATTGAACTGTTCAGCNGGTATTGGTCGAGGAAAATCAGTAGCTTTTCCATTNGGGTTTTTATTGATCCATTGTTCCACTGCGCCCATCATCATCGTTTTTTTCACAGCGCTAAGGATATCTTTTTTTGATGCATCTATAGCAGCTAATGCTGGTTTATAGGCNNCTTTAACATTGCCAGCATAAGATTTATTGGCTAANNTTTTAAATTCAGCAAGAACATAATTTTGATATTCATTTTTTTGAAATTCTTTTAAAACATTATAAGGATAATGCATTAAGTCAAACTCTCCTGTTTCTTTGTCTTCCCAGTTTCCTGCCCAATTTACCTGCATTTGTCCTTTTTGATTAATNGGTATAGAAATAGAAGTGCGACCATGCTCATCTTTTTCAGGTAAATCAAAACGAATATGTTTTCCAGGAAAAATCTCTACAGAATCAAATGATACATTATAATGGTTTAATGCAATTNCTAAGGATGCCGANGGGAAAAGCTTGTCTTCATANAGGCCAACGAGAGGATATTTTCTTTGNAGTCCATCAGGGTCAGGNTCTGATTGGAAGAAGTAAACCCCTGAGGAGTTTTTTATTAAAGTATCTACAACNGTTTCNATATCATANAANTCAAAAAGTGTGGAATANTTNNCTGGATCTACNTTTCTAAAAAGATTGCGCTNNNCAAGAAGNTTTAATCGTCTNTCCATCACNTCTGTACGTTTTTTCACAGGTTCTTTNTTTTNTCCTTGTGGTTTAAAACTTTGTGCAAATATAATGTTTCCTGCTTTTTTTGCAGCATCNGCTAGGTCNTTATCAGGGTCNGGGAANAGACGTTCAACTTGGTCTATACTTAAAGTTGAATCAGATATGTTTTTTAATNCCTTATATTCAAGTTTTCTCTCNCTNTCTTCAATAAAGTAGACATCAAAAATAAAAGCGTCAAGGNTATGTTCTTTAGCTAGTTTAACAAGAGGNATATGTTTNTCNCTACTCCAGGGATCCCATTTACCTTCAGTNTGNAATGCTCTTACATCAATATCTGCAGTTGCAATNTCATCNCTTGTTTCAATAAGACCTCTGCTTTTAAATCGCATATCCAANAGNCTATGTTCAAAATTATCATAAACATCAAAGAATGAAAGTAGGCAAATCGTTAAAGATATTCCAAAAGAGATTAAGATATAAGGAAGATTTTTTTGCATGGTAATTANCCTACTACATTTGGTGTTATGAAAATAAGTAATTCACGTTGTTCTTTATCTATTGTAGTCGATTGAAACATTCTTCCAATAAATGGAAGGTTACTAAGAACTGGTACATATTTTTTATTTTCAATGGTGTTTTCTGCAATAAGACCCCCTATAATAACTGTATCTCCATCATTAACAGTAACCTGAGTTTTCACAGTTCTTCGAGTAGAACGTGGTTTATCTGTNCCTACTTCAGCTGCAGAAAGCAAGGCCTCTACAGAGGCATTGACTACAAGTGTAATTCTAGACCCATCATTGATTCTAGGTGTGACGGTAAGGTTTATGCCAACATCTTTTTCCGTTATTTGTTGGGTATTCATCATATTTGAGTTTCCTACGCCAGAGCCTATATTGTTTGCCTGAATATTACTTTGATTTCCATAGCTATTTCTTCCACTCATATTATTAACACTGCCTTCATAATATACTGTTGTTGTAATATTACTCTCAGCAGAGTGATTGTCTAGAGTGGTAATCTGAGGACTAGCAAGAACTTTCGATTCCCCACGAGCCTGCATTACCTTCCAAGCTTGTCCGAATTGAAGTGGACTAAGAGTAGCAATGGTCACATTATTAAGCTTGAAAGGCAAAAAACCTGAAGAGTCTCCGGTTGCGCCTCCAAGAAAAAGAGGAGTATTTCTTGACCAATCAATGCCACTGCCTCTAGCTGTATCAACTCCAGATTCAATAAACTTTACTGCAATATTAACATTTGCAATTGGCTTGTCTAATTGATCTAGTAATGACATAATTCTAGAGAAATTTTCTTCAACATCTGATATTATTGCAATATTAGACAAATTAGATGATGAGGTTCCACCAGGAGTAATAACAGGGGTGAAAGGGTCTATTCTGCCTTGATCTGTAAAAACATTTTTTAGCGGTTGTGTTAATGCGTTTGTGTCAATGTATTTTAGTTTAATAACTCTCGTAACTAAGTCTCTTTCAATTTTAAAATCTTGTGCCTTTACTATTATAACATTCTCTTGTGTGACGTANTTGTATCCATTCGGAATTAAGATTACATCTAAAGCCGCTTTTACTGAAACATTTTCTAAATTTGCAGTTATAGTATCTGTTACTTCAGGAGTAACTACAATATTTAATCCTGTAAGTTCTCCNATTAGCATTAAGACATTTTTTATAGAAGAATCTTGCATATTTATGGACATTTTTTGACTTAAATCATATTCTTGTCCATATTTATCTATAGTNGNAACCCCAGNATAATTTTTGCCGAAAATTAATGANAAAGCNAAAAAGGNGATCAATAAAATATGTCTTTTAGATTCCAACATTTTTAATTATCCGAGTTGTTCCAACNTTAAAAGTAATTTGTTCATTTTCTATTTTTTCAATCAAAGCATCATTNATTAAATCTCCCTCGCGAAAAGTTTTTCCATTAATGGTCACAAAAGCTTTCTCGCCCATACGAACTGCTGTTTCAATATTCAGTCTATCTAGAGCATTCAATTCAAATGTTTCTTCTTTAGCAATTTCTTTTTGAACCATTTGAATATTTTTTTCGGGAATTTTGATAGATGCAATAGGTTTTGGTTCATATACATCAACAAATGGATTTCTGGACCAACCATCGAGTGATGCGTACTCATCAGCTATCTCGTTAAAGTCAGCTATATTATTATTAATCTTTTCNTTGTTTTGCTTTTGATTANNNATNCTTNNNTTTAATTTTTTTTCNCGNGCTTTNANTCNTCTGACTTTTGCACTGTTTGCNGAGGTTCCNGCTGTTCGAGCTCGTTTNNTTTTTNCTTTTTTCTGTAATTCCTTTCCTTTACCAATNTTATTTCTATCAATGTAGTCATAAACGGCATATACTATAGATAAGCATAATAATGCTGAAAGTAATTTTAATCTAGGTGTCATGTTGTCTCNATCCTAAACTACTTCAAAAATAACGGTATCTAAAATCATTTTATTAANATCAGTAACCACTATTTTCCACTTTCCTNTATCTAAATCGTTTACTTTTCTATTAGAAATTGCTGGNATTTCTTTTCCCGGTCTTACTTTTATGCGNGCTTTTGCTTTCAGTTCTCCATTCATGTACCATACATGGTAGACTACCTTACTTTTTTTAGTATTATTTCTAACTAGAGANTAACAGATNACTTTTTCATCATTAATGTCAAAAGTCTCGCTAGTGTAAACCGGTAAATTATTTTTAATTTTTTTACACATACTTGTTTGTAAAACAACTAGTTCGCTTAAAATATTGTAATNTTTTAAAGTTTGGTCACTGCTTTCAGTTTTTGAAGCANTTTTTGTTTTTGCAGGTTTATTTTTATTTAAAGTAGCACTAGCTTTTTCAGATGCATTCTTTTTTTGGTTTGTTTGACCTGTTTGATTTGTTTGATTTGTTTGATCTGTTTGATCTGTTTGATCTGCTAACTCTTCGATTGGCTCTGTAGCTGGTTCAAGCCACATTTCTGGAACATTTTTAATATCTTCATTTAACTTTACATTATTATCAACTTTTTGAATAACATCTTCTTTTTCTTTTTCTTTCGTAGATTTTTTATTCTTTTTAGTAACAACTGTTTTGTTTTTCTGTATTTTTTTTGGTCTAATAATTTTGTTTTTTGAAGATTGAAAGTAAGCATAGGCTATAAGTTCAATTGTTTGAACTGTAGATGATTTACTTTGTGATACTCCAACATCTGAAGTCGTAAATCGATAACGTGCATCTTGGACTCCTTCTAGGAATTGATTTAAATCTATAAACGATCCACGAAGTGTGATATCGATAGGTATTTTCTCAACAAGTATTTCATCATCCGTTTCAGGTATGAAGATATTTTCTTTTTCAATTGCAATATTGGAGGGAGAAAAATTAATTATCTGCAAGTTGTTTTGTAAAATATCCGAATACAAATAATCTGTCACGCTTTCGTAGAGTCTTTTATCAGGTATTCTTTCAATAACAAACTGAAATTCACTATTTAGAGAATTCCAATTCGTTTCCATTGTATTTATTTGGGCCTCCATCCCTTTATACTTATTCAAATCTTTAGTTACATTTTTTTCTAGGACTAATGAATTACGGTAGGTCTCAGAAATATTTTTATAAAAAAAGGAATACCAGATGGAGAGGAAAGCAATTATGCAAGTAATAATAACAATAAATAATTGCCGAGGATTTTTAGTTATTTGATTTATTACAGAACGCATTTTAGATCGAATTGTAAAAATTCTGGGCCGAGGCTTTCTTTTGATGCTTGCTCGATAACTTTTATATTTTTAAAAAGATTTGTTTCCTCAAGCATCGCAACAAAATTATTAAAATGACTTTCAAGCAGAGCTGGATTTGAATTAACACTCCCTGTAAGTCTAACAACTCTTANGTGTTCGTCTTCTTTTTGAACTACGGGAACTAAATCACGTCCAATTTTTTTNTAGCCTTTGACATCCCAACCTTTTTGAAATTTAATTAGAGATATTTTTATTTCTTTTGGNGTGTAGAANCTTAAAATTCGATTTACTTGNAAAATACGATTAGAATATTCCGTATCGTAACTTANCTTTTCNATTTGTTGTTGNACGCTTGTGGTGTTTTGAGAAAGAAGTTGATGTTTATCNTCGACATAGTCNAGACTATGTTTTTGAACAACCATAGGNTCAATTTTATTAATTAGGTTATTAGTTAATATTTTTTTTTGTAAGGATAAAAANATGCAAAAAAAAGTTAAAATTACTGAAGNNAATAGTCCTGCTCTATTCATCCATCTGAAAATTACATCTTGTTTTAANTGCTTTGGAAGTANACTAGGTGCATTNTCNATNGCTATACCAGAACCNATGGATGCAGATAAAANTGTGGGATTANANTTTAAGGAATTTTTATCGAAATCNGGNGTNAGATTTAAATTNCGTAATGGATTTANGNTGGAAGTTTTTATACCTGTAGTCGTTTGAATCAAATCACTAAGATACATAATATANCCTGCTGAACCGCTAATTAGGATCTTGGTATCNTTAGCAAAGNTTAATTCTTTTCTCATNGTATTAATNGNCCTNTCNATNTCTTGAATCCAATTTTCAAAAACAGGCCTAAAAATTTCNTCGTATTTACCAATTTTAATTTCATCACCAAATGTACTTAGTAAAGGCTTTGGTACTTGGAATTCTTTACGATGATCATTTTCGGTCTTATCATTATATAGGCCATTATCTTTTAGAGCATCAAAAAGGCTTGAAACACCTAAATATACAGGGTTTATNACTTTAATTTGGCTTTTTTCACANANCAGAAAAACTCCNTTTTTTTCGCCNATATGTAAAATTATTGTTGTTTTGTTTTTATAGTCATGATANTTCCANAGAAATGCGTTGTGGATAGCTTGACTGNTNGGNTACCATTTCCGAANACCCANTTCATGCTTTTTGAAATANGTNCCAAATTTTTCTAGAGAAGNAACGTGCCCAACACTGGCATANTAAATTTGGTCAGTTGTTTTTTNGCGNCTAATAATAGCTTCTTCTATAGGGAATTTAATTTCTTTGCTTACAGACCAGTTTATTATTTGATTTTTNTCTTTTTCGCCTTCTTTCGGAATATTGATAANATGNGANGAAATAGTATTTTGATCTATAGTTATNGCAATTGNATTTTTTTGTTTTANAGTTTTAATTATGGATTGGTAGATGTCTCCGTAATCTGANAATTGTTTGATAAGNTTATCCAAAATATCTGGAAATTTCNCAANCAGTTTTTCAAAATCATTTTCAAAATNAAATTCTTGCGCTTCATAGGAAAAAATATNGAAGGCTAATAAAGTCTTTTTTGATTTGCTCTCCTCAATAACAACCGTCGCTANNTGGTTAAAATCAATATGNATACCAATATAAACTTTATCAAAGGGGAGCTGATTTAAAATACTGCTTTTAATNCTTGGATTNTATTTNCCTTGATTAGGTATAAACTTTTCTTCANGAGTTTTAGTTTTTTTTATTTGACTANATGNTTCAGANTGANAATCTATATTTACNTTTNCTTTGATTTGTTCAGGTTTTTTNAGGTNCGTNGTNTTTTGAGAGTTTTGTTTTGNNTTAGTAANTNGATTTTTTGNTTCGATNTTTTTTTCTGAATNAGNTNTANCTANGCTGTNATCTNCACCAATCCAATCATCATCATCATCATCTTCATCTTTAGAATNATTTAANANTTCTTTATCTTNGCGTTTTTCNGGGTTTTCTTTTTGTAAAACATTTAAAAGTTTATTGACAGCAATATCATTATANTCACTTTTTTTATGTTTNAGTAATCCACTCGTATCAATTTTNCCNGAAAGAACTCGNTCAATCATGTCTTCAGATATGNTGTCTTTTTTTTCACTTATCATCGCTANAAGAGNTTGGTGNCAGAGNTGAGTTATTTTTCTTGGATANCCTTNGGTNTTTTTGTGGATTCGTATTATTGATTCATTTGAAAACCATGTGGGTGAATNNCCCCCTGTAATATTGATTCTATGTTCAATCATCCCCTTTGTATCTTCAAGAGAAATAGGGCCTAATTCAAAATTAAAAATAATTCTATCNTCAAAATTNGGNTATTTTTTTATTATTTTNCCCATCTCAGGNTGACCAAAAATTATTAACTGAAGCAGTTTAAAATCGTCAGTCTCAAAATTTAATAATGTTCTAAAAACATCAAGCATNTCTCCAGGAAGGTTTTGCCCTTCGTCNACAATTAGNACTAAAGTTTTTCCTTGNTCAACGCCAACTGTTAATAAATAATTTTCAATAATATTTCTACAGTCCTGAACAGAATCAGCGGATTCATTAATGCCAAATAATTCAATGATGTGTTTTAAAAGAATTATTTCGGATTCAAATTTTGGATCTAGGATTAGATGAAATNCAAAATCATCAGANTCATTNTTAAAATTTTGAATGAGTTTTCTACTTATNGTAGTTTTCCCAACACCAATACCTCCNCGGACAACGGAAAGGCCTCTTCGCATTCTTATNGCAAGTTCAAGCCCTTCTAAACANTGCCNNTGTTCAGCNGCAGGNTAGAATANATCAACATTTGGAGANGTAGAAAATGGATCTGCCGTTAATCCAATTGTATCAAACAGATTCAAATCAAGCTCATTGAGTTTATGTTAAACCAAAAGTAAAATATGTCCGTAGCATAAAAATTGANGCTGCAATAAGAGTAATTCCAAGAATAATGCGGTGTTTAAAGAANAATGCATCNGTCATATAGAGTTTATTTGCTTTTCTCTCNGCAATTAATATCATATTNGGTTTNATTAATAGGAATAAGCCAAAAACTCCAGCTATGANNGANAAATAAAGAAAAATTATTTCTTTATANGGTCCTGNATAATAGCTAAATATTAAAAAACCTGATGCNACTAGCATGAAAACTCCTANTGGGATNCGGTTATTCATTAANGCGGCATCNGTCATGTAAAGTTGGTTTGCGCTTCGCTCAACTTTTAAAATAAAATTAGGAGCAAAAATCATGAGTAAGCCGAAACANGAGGATAATACCCCTATAATTAATATNGCTAAAAATACTATTTCCATTTTGAGACCTCATNGCTCTTATGTTTNCAAGGCTAAATAATCTAAATTTTTGAGCCNATTAGCCTTAGATTTTTAATNANAATTTAAAGATTTTTCGACANAAAAATAACTTCTTATACATTAAAATTTTCCGGCTATATTTTTGCNANAACTNANNGAAGNTTTTCCAAAAGGAAATCTGCATTTTGTTTATTGAAGATGATAGGTGGTTTGATTTTTATTATATTTTTATCAGGACCATCCGTGCTAAGAAGTACCCTTCTTTTTTTCATTTCGTTCACGATGTATTTTGCAACTTTTCCCATTGGTTCTAAAAAACCATTACTATTAACAATTTCTAAGCCAAGAAATAAACCTTCTCCACGTATATCTCCTATAAGAGAATAGTCTTTTTGTAATTCGATTAGCATTTTTTTTAAATAAGATCCAACGTTTTTTGCATTTTTTTGGAGATCTTCATCTTTGATAATTTTAAGCACTTCACGACCTATTGTTACAGAAACTGGATTTCCTCCGAACGAATTAAAGTATTCCATACCATTATTAAAATGGTCTGCTATCTCTTTTGTTGTAATCACAGCAGAAAGGGGGTGCCCATTTCCCATTGATTTACCAACAGTTACAATATCTGGTTCTAAGCCGTGAAATTCAAACCCCCAAAAATTTTCCCCTATTCTACCAAAGCCAATTTGTATTTCATCTGCAATNCATATGCCNNCATATTGATGTATAAGGGNAGNTGCNTCTTTNATAAAATCTGAAGGGAGAGGTATTTGNCCACCGCAGCCCATAAATGATTCAAATATAAATGTTGGTTTCTGTTTATTTTTTTTTATTGCTGAAAGTTTTTTCTTTAANTCATTTAGATAATGGTATGATGAGTCTTTNCCTCTNTATTTACCGCGAAATTGGTCAGGCATAGGGATCTCATGAACGTAAGGAGGAGGAGGGCTTCCACCAACACCCTTGTATTTATAAGGACTTATTTCTATTAAGGAGGTGAGATGGCCATGATAAGCACCGTCTAGTACAACTGTATCCTGACTTTGGTTTTTAAATCTTGCTAGTCTTAGAGCTAAATCATTTGATTCGCTTCCCGAATTAGTAAAAAAACACACGTTGAGCTTATCAGGAAGTTTTTTTGTAAGTGCTTGGGAATATTCTAGTATGGTATNGTCAAGATATCGAGTATTGGTATTTAAGACTTTGAGTTGTTTAAATGCAGCATTCGCTATTCTTGGGTGGCAGTGACCGACATGTTGTATATTATTAATTCCATCCAAATATTTTGTACCATTTTGATCGAANAGATATTGTGCTTTNCCTCTTACAACATGAATGGGATCATTATAAGATAAACTAAGAGATGGACTCAATAGTTCAGCTCTTAGATTTTTTAATAAATCGTTATTTGGCATTTTGAATCCAATATTTATACCAGCTATCTATGTCTAATTTTTTTAAATAGTCTAATAATTCCCAGGTAGATTTTTCAGATATTGTGAGGTATGCATTGGATGGGAAAATAGTTTTTCTCCAGGCAGACATTGTAACTGAAAGACACAGTCTTAAACAAATCATTTGACCTAGCCAAAAAATCTCCTCTTCATAAAGTGGAAAAATAGCTTGATACCCTTCTAGGAAGACTTTCATACTTTCTATAGGTTTTTTATTTTTTTGACCAATATATGCCATGCAAACTGCAGCATCTAATACTGTAAATGAATGTATAATATCACCAAAGTCAATAATTCCTTTGAGGCTCCCATCCTTATTCAAAATAATATTATGGTCATTACCATCATTATGAATTATCGACTTTCTCAAATTTTTAATAGGAGGAAGCCGTTTATTATTGACATTATTTAAATGATTGTAAAGTATATTTTTTCTTTTTTTCCCTTCAACAAACTTAATATTATTGTGAATACTATCGATATTTTGAATATCCCATTCAAAAATTCTATGTCCTCCAGAATGGTTAAAGTGAGATAATACTTTTGTTAGGTTTCCCATTAAAATTCCTATATCTCTATATTGCACATATTTTAATTTAGACTCAAATAAAAATCTGCCTTCTAAATATTTGAAAAGACATATGTAGTACTTACATTCGTCCTTAAATACTTTCTTCAATCCATTAACGGGTTCTGGTACTTTGAAAGGGAAATCACTTTTAACAATATGTTTTAGTGAAGCTATTTGGAATTCAATGACTTTCCTTTTTTCTAAAGAATTATAAATTTTCAATAAGTATTTCTGATTTTTTGTTGTAAACAGAAAATTTTGATCTCTGTCACTGTAGAGTTCTTGGAGCTCTCCTTTTTTATGAAAAACTCTTTGTATTTNCTNGGCAGNTTCTTGTTTAGTGAAATNAGGAGGATCATTAGTNAAAATCGTTTTCATNTTAGCTTCAAGTTAAATGACTTTATTGGTATTTCAAATTTTGATTCAGNNGGTAAAGGCATAAAAGCTTTGTGTAACAAATANAAAAAAATGTTACACATTAGNGTAAATTTTACTATATTTGGGTAAATCGAGGTAAGATAGTTCCTTTTTTCAGGGACAAAAAAATATTAAATGNGGAAAAAATCAGTTTTAATCATTGAAAATGATGTNGCTGTACGCAANCATTTATCGAAAAAATTCANTAATCTTGGTATGCTAGTTATCACTGCTGAAGAAGGTTACGAAGGGTACACCCGTGCTTGTAATGAGTCNCCAGATTTTATTGTTACTGAGANACTTCTTCCAAANCTNAATGGTTTNAAAGTCTCTTACCTNCTTAAGCATGATGAGAGNTATTCNGATATTNAAATTGCGTTATTAACATCAAATAATATAAACATAGAAAGACAAAATTTTGAAGCTTGTAAGGCAAATGTAATTATGAAAAAACCATTTAAATTTTCAGAATTGGTTTCAGAAATGAAGCTTAATCAAGCATAATGAATATGCTTATTGATAGTCCAGTTTTTCTTTTTCTATTTCTGTTTGGGTCTATTTTTGGAAGCTTCTTAAATGTGGTTATATACCGTGTACCCAAAAAGATGAGCCTTGTTACTCCTTCTTCACATTGTTTTAATTGTAAAAAATCAATTCCTTTTCGATATAATATTCCTATTGTTGGATACTACTTATTAAGAGGCAAATGCAAATTTTGTCAAAAACCATTTCCTAGCCGCTATGTTTTTGTTGAATTAATCAGCGCCATTCTCACAATTATTATTTATTTAATCTTTGGACTAAATGCTTCTTTTTTCATGTATGTAATCTTAACCTACCTGTTGTTGGCAGTAACTTTTGTTGATATTGATCATTTCATTATACCAAACGGTTTTATTCTTTTTGGAATAATGGTGCTTGGATTTGGGCTATTTTATGATTTACTGTCAATTAGCTGGGAATATTCTCTATCTGGGTCTTTTGTTTTTGCAGGTTTTCTATTTGGTATTGGACTCATAGGGCAATTTGTACTAAAAAAAGAAAGTATTGGTTTTGGTGATGTAAAGCTTGGTCTAGTTTTGGGTGGGTTTTTAGGTGTCGAATATTCAGTGTTAGCTTTATATCTTAGTTTTGCAATTAGTGCGATACTAGTGATCTTTTTTTATAGGAATAGAATTAAATCCAGCGACTCAAAGATTCCTTTTGGTCCATTTTTAGCAGCTGGAACTCTAATNTCACTTTTTACNATTCGCCCGGATGGTGGAAATTATATTTTGAACTGGTATTATAGTACGATGTTTTAATATGAAAACATTATCTAGAGAACGATTAGGAACAATGCTAGTGCATGCTGGTAAGATTGATAATGATCAGCTTGAGAAATCATTACAGATTCAAAAAAAAGAGGAGGGGTACCTTGGGCAGGTGTTTTTAACCAATGGTTACATTGATGAAAAAGAGTTGTATAAGTACCTTAGTCACCAGCTAAAAATACCTTATTTACAATTAGGGTATTTCAAAAATGACAAGTCTCTTATGGACTTATTTACTGAAAGCCAGATTAGATCTAATAAAATATTTCCACTGTTTAAAATTCAGCGGACTTTAAACATTGCAGTCTCTGACCCTTTGGATTCTAAGACTATAAATATAGTAAGAGATATCACTGGATTTAGGATAGAGCCTATTATTGCCTCCGCTACTGAAATTGAAAACTCTATAGATTTACATTTTGGGATTTCAAGTTTCATAGGTTCAGATTCAGATATATCCGAAGCTACAAACATAGAGGATTATTTTGATGAGACTAAGGTTGTAGAATTAGTAGATAGTATCATTGCACAAAGCCAAAAATATAATTGTTCTGATATTCACATAGAAGCTAGAGAAAAAGATATCCGTGTTCGATTTAGGATAGATGGAAGGTTACAAGATTTCCAGAAATTACCTAGTGATATACATACGGCTCTTGTATCAAGGCTTAAAATAATGGCAAATATGGATATTGCAGAAACTCGCAGACCGCAAGATGGTAGGATACTGTTTAATTCTAAACAAGGAAGACTAGATCTAAGAATATCTACTTACCCTACATTATATGGGGAAAAAACAGTGCTACGTTTATTAAATATTTCAGATGCATTACATTCTTTTAGCGGTTTGGGATTTGAACCAAAATGTGAAGACCGATTTAATAGCATGTTGATTGGAGGGGAAGGAATTATTTTAGTTTCTGGACCTACAGGAAGTGGAAAAACTACTACCTTATATTCCACACTTAATAAGCTTGAATCACCAGACGTGAATATTGTTACAGTAGAGGATCCGGTTGAATATGATTTAGACAATATAAATCAAGCTCAGATTAATCTTAAGTCAGGTGTCACTTTTGCATCTGCGCTTCGCTCAATTTTGCGACAAGACCCAGACATAATAATGGTTGGAGAGGTTCGAGATGAAGAAACAGTTGAATTGGGAATACGTGCAGCATTAACAGGCCATTTGGTCTTTAGTACGATTCATACAAATGATGCCGCTTCAGGTTTTACAAGATTACTTAATTGGAATGTAGAACCATTTCTTATTGCTTCAACGGTTAAAGGCATATTAGCNCAAAGATTAGTTCGCAGAATATGTAAAGATTGTAAAGAAGNCTATACTCCCAGCTNAGAAGAATTAGAGATGATTGGACTTGANAANGAAACGGATATGCAGTTTTTTAAGGGNAAGGGATGTTTATCTTGTAGAGATACAGGATTTAAAGGTCGTATNGGTATTTATGAGCTTTTGCTCATGGATGCAAAAATTTCAGAACTTGTTTTAAATCAGGAGCCAGGTTATAAAATCAGAAAACAGGCNAGAAANAATGGAATGACNACANTACTTGAGGATGGTCTTATTAAAATNAACAGAGGGGATACTACNATATCTGAAGTGTATGAAACATTAGGAACAAGTAAAATAGTCTTATGATAAANACTNTATATGTGNATGGGTCAAGAAANAANTTATCTGGTTTAGAAGATAAAACTATTCATCTTGATCAGGTCCAAAATGGGATGATCGCANTAAGTGCNGTGCAAACTGGAGACTTTGATGCTGTCATTATNGAAGATGAGTTACCNTTGATGGCCCCTTCAAGGTTAATTCAGGAATTATTTAAGACNAATGCTACTATTCCTATCATTGCTCTTNTTCGNTCGGATAAACGTAGAGGAAATATTTTATCAGATGTTGGGATGGGGCTTTTTGGGTATTTTGAGCCGGANTTCTCTACTTCNGATGAATTAGNTNNNCTTTTAANATCAGCTAAGANTTTTCATGATTTNAAGAAAAATGCTCCTAAAACAAGTATTCGACATTTTTCAGGTAGAGGCTTTGAAAAAATTGTTGGTTATTCNGANCAAATGCTNGGTATATATCATTTAATNACTCAAATAAAAACAAAAGATGTTACCACTATNCTTTACGGAGAAAGTGGAACNGGAAAAAATTTANTTGCTNAGACATTGCANAATATTAGCTTAAGAAGAGATAGNCCAAATNTNGCAGTGAACTGTCCNGCNATACCNTCAGAGCTTNTNGAGAGTGAANTGTTTGGACATGAAAAAGGCGCTTTTACNGGAGCGGTTGAAAGAAAAGATGGNAAGTTNTTAGCAGCAAATTCTGGTAGTATTTTTNTAGANGAAATAGGTGANATGAGTTCTTCTCTTCAAGCAAAAGTANTAAGAGTTCTNGAGAGTGGTGAAATTGAAAGGGTTGGAGGCGCAGAAACTATTAAAGTCGATGTTAGAATTATTTCAGCAACCAATCAGCCATTAGAGAATAAAATAAAAGAGGGTTCTTTCCGACAGGATTTATTTCATAGGATTAATGTTTTTCCTATTACTATTCCACCTTTGAGAGATCGAAAAGAAGATATTATACCTACAGCAATGACTATCTTAAAAAATCTGAAAAAAAAGCATCAAATATCCGTGAATTTTATTTCTTCAGATGCTATGAAAAAGCTTGTTGAATATGATTGGCCTGGTAATGTCAGAGAAATGGAAAACACTTTAGAAAGAATTGTCTTAATAAATGATAAGCCAATAATTGAAAGAGAAGAAATTGAAAGTATTCTAGAAGAAAATAAGGCTCCAAACAATGATGACAAAAGCTCAAATGTCGCTGAAGCAGATAAAGATAAAGAAAGTAGTACATCAATTAACCAGAATCCAGAAAAAAA
>PBXT01000040.1 GCA_002727695.1 Methanobacteriota archaeon
TTCAGGATCAAACGGAGTATCTTCTTCTGGTAGTTCGTCCGCTATACCAAGAACTGAAGAGAAGTTCTTCAAGAATGAACCCTCTCCAATTGTCAAACGTAGTGGGTCGTTGATTTGGTTGTCTGTATATCTGGCAACAGCAGTTTCAAACAGTACAGCATTTTCCCAAATTGTATCAATCAAATTAACGTGAGATTCAGCAAATGCAGGAGATTCGATAATTAATGCAGCATCGTCTTTACCTCTTCCAACAGGGTTGTCTTCGATATTTAGATACTGAATTACTTCAATTCCGTCGCGTACGAACCCGAGGGATTCTAATTCGTCTGAGTGCCTAACTTCTATCGAGTCATGTAACTCGTTGAAAAATCGAATTGTTCTCTTATCTAGATGCGTAATTATTTGGCACACTACTCCACTAACGGCTGCGTTGTTTACCGCTTCGAGAGCTTCAGGGTTTCTGCAAAGGTGAAGGATTCCGTACTGTCCTAGTAGCAAAATCAATCTTTCTTCAGAATCCTCTGCCATTTTCTTTAGGCGGCTGTAAATGTTACCTCTCTCTTTCAATACAGCGAAGCGAGGGTCGTCAGAGTTCCTTGCGCTAGTTTGGGATGGTTTTGATTCCTTTGTTACATCTTTGGAGATTTCATCGTAACCTTCTACTAATCTGTTGAGTTGTTGCTTCCTCATTCCGATGATATGCTCAATTGCTTGATGAACATTCATACTAGAGAATCGCATTGGCCTGTCTGCAGTTACGGTCACGATTCCCATCTCTTGGAGCCTAGACAAACTGTTGTAAGCATCAAGTCTGGTTGTACCTAGTTCCTTTGCTAATTCTGAAGCTTTCATTTTAGGATTAGAACCTAAAACCAAGATTGAGCGTACCTCACGCTCATTCAACCCAGAGTCAATGAGAAGTTCTTCCCACATTCAATTCCCTCCAGAAACTTTCGAGATGTCTGCTAGAATTTTTGCCACGTGTCTTCTCGGCCTAAACAACCAATCGTACACGTAGCGGACTTTGTTGTCAGGTCCGATTACAAATGATGATTTTGATGGGAATTGTCCTAGGTGGAGAGGTATGTTGTATGATTCGCCTACCGATCTGTCAACATCTGCAAGAAGAGGGAAAGGTAAGTCGCCAATTGTTGATTTAAAATCTTTCAATTTTTCATAAGAACCTGGCCCAACACCAACTATGGTACATCCAGATGACTTGAACAATTCATACTGCTCTTTGAATGTCAAACAACCACGCTTGCATGTAGGAGAGTTGTTTCTAGAGTAGAAGAATAAAACTCTCCATTGTCCATGGAGAGAGGTACTATCAAACATGCTTCCATCATCAGCTTGCAGAACAAAATCTGGAGCAGTCTGGCCAATTATACTATTTCCCATTTTAATCACTCAGACTTCTAGGATGTGTCCCATCTTAGAGGCCTTCGTTCTGAGATAAGAAATGTTGTGTTCGCTAGGTACTACAATTATGGGTACTCTGTCTTTGATTTTAATACCGTTTTCTACCAATTGTAGGCGCTTTTCCGGGTTGTTTGTTAGTAGATACAACTCATCATAGCCAATTGTTTTCAGCATTTCAGCAGCAATTTCGTAGGTTCTTGCATCTGCAGGCAAGCCAAGTTCTAGGTTTGCGTCTAATGTATCGAGGCCCTGATCCTGTAATGCATATGCTTGCATTTTCGCATACAATCCAATTCCTCTGCCTTCTTGCTTGAGATAAACAATAGCACCGCTTCCATGCTCTTGGATTTCTTTCATTGATGTCTCAAGTTGTGGTCCACAATCGCATCTCAAGCTGCCGAAGGCATCTCCTGTCAGGCATTCGGAGTGAACGCGCACGAGTGGTGTAATGTCTGGGTTTTCTAGGTACAGCAGCGCGTGCTCCTTGTTGTTTTTCGGGTCATGGAACGCCCTTATTCTGAATGTTCCGAACTTTGTTGGCAATATCGCATCGGCTTCTACGATGCTAGTCTCTCGCTTTTTGCTGAGCATGATATGTTTTCACAACTCGGGTTTATAATAACCTGTTCAGCGGCCCACCGGCCGTAAACGGTGGTATATATACCACGCACAACGCAAGATGTTCATGCCTGGCGTAGTTTGTGATTTGGGAGTAGCAGCCAGAGCAGTTCACAATGGCAAAATATTGCTTGTGAAAGAAGCCCGAGGAAACTACCAAAACTTGTGGGGATTGCCCAAGGGAAGCGTCGATGAAGGAGAATCTCCTGAATCGGCTGTCTTGCGGGAACTTACAGAAGAAACAGGCGTTAGTGGGACGATTGTAGGGCTTTCTGCGGTCAGATCCACCCTGTACAAAGAAAAACCAGCAGTGTTTCTTTGCTATGACGTTGCGATTGAATCAGAACAGACAAGTTCGTCCACAGATGAAATCGACGAAATAAAATGGGCCGGTCTTTCTGAATTAAAAAACCTAGATTGGGTTTCCCAAACCATGCACAATCTTGCATTGGATGGTCTTAGTGGTGAGCGAATGTCATTGAAATCTTCTAGGCCAGTTACTAAGTCAGACACATACCATGTTTACAGCGTGAACCGACAATCGAAGAATATAGGTCAGTGATACCAAAATGATTCCAGAAAACCGCTTACGAGTCTTCAACCAGGGCAAAGGCTCTGGTGAGTGCGTTGTGTACTGGATGATTTCTGCTAGGAGAACAAGATGGAATCATGGTCTTCAGCATGCAATCGACTTGGCCAATGAACGCAATCTTCCCCTTGTAGTTGTTGAAGCTCTCGCTATTGCCCATCAATGGGCGAATGATAGGTCGCATACATTTGTGATTCAAGGTATGATGGACAACAAAAAAGCCCTAGAAGATTCTCCGATAACCTACATTCCCTACGTGGAAACTAAACCGTATGAGGCAGGTGGGTTATTGAAGAAGTGGATGGAGCATGCTGATGCATTGGTTATCGATGATTTCCCGGTGTACATGCCTCGAAGGATTTCGGAGATTGCTGTTTCCCTGGGCAAGTGCGAAGTCCATTGCGTTGATTCTAATGGATTCATTTCTATGCGTCAAGACAGGGATTTCACTACTGCATACTCTTTGCGCAGACACCTACACAAGACCATAATTCAACACATGTCAGAGTTCCCACTACCAAACCCAGTCGAGAACGCATCAGGACTCCCGAGATTTAGTCCATCAAAAGTAGAGAGTATCTTCAAAGAAAGCGATACTCCAGTTACTCCTTACGAGTTTATTTGGAGGATTTGCGAAATTGAAGATGTTGGTCTGAACGCGCTATCTGTTCTTTCTATCGACCATTCGGTGCCGCCAGTCCAGCATACCAAAGGGGGCTCAATAGCAGCAACTTCTAGATGGAATGAATTCTTGGAAGAAAGGCTTGGTGAGTATTCTGAGAACCGAAACCAACCTGAATTGAACGGTTCTAGTGGACTTTCTCCTTACCTTCACTTTGGACACATTAGCCCCCACCAAATCCTTTCGGAAATATTTGCGAAATACAACTGGGACATTTCATGCATTGTTCCACCAGACAACGGACGTAGGTCAGGATGGTGGGGATTGCCAGGGGATGTAGAGTCTTTCTTGGACCAAGTAATCGTTTGGAGGGATCTTGGATTTATTCACTGTTCTAGGGTTCAGAATCACCACGAGTTTGCCTCGATTCCAGAATGGGCTCAAAAGACATTGAAGGAGCATGAAGATGACCCACGCCCCTACATTTACACGTATGACGAGTTCGAAAATGCTCAAACGCATGATGAATTATGGAATGCTGCCCAAAGGCAACTTCGTACAGAAGGAATGATTCACAATTATCTTCGCATGCTGTGGGGTAAGAAAATTCTCGAATGGACGCCTACTCCCGAGATCGCGATGGAATACATGGTTGCTCTGAATGACAAATGGGCGCTGGATGGTAGAGACCCGAACACTTACACTGGCATTGGATGGGTATTAGGAAAATTCGACAGAGGATGGACCGAGCGTCCTGTTTACGGGAAGATACGCTGTATGACCACAGCTTCAACCAAGAGAAAGTTCAGTACCAAGAAGTACATCGAGACATACTCAGTGTCTCCTTCGAAGCAACAAACTCTGTTCCCTAATGTAACTGCTAACTCTAACAACATCTCATTTGAAAGGAGGGATTAAATTGCCGCTTTTTGTTCACAAGGCCAAGTTCAATGCCAACAAAAAGCAGATTTGGGATTGGTACAACAGCGACGGAGCATTCAGGCGGATAATGCCGGAATGGGAAGGCATACAGCCAATCAATGCTGGTCGTCTAGTGGATGGTGAAGAGACTATTTTCAAGGTAAAGATGGGGCCACTTAGACAAAAATGGGTCGCAAGGCACCACAGTGTAGTTCCTGGAGAATCATTTGCGGACAGGATGATCAAAGGTCCATTTGGTGCATGGAATCATCACCATGAGTTCGAATCTAATTCTGGTGAAGTAACTTCGGTCATCGATAATGTCGAATACAAACTACCTATGCATATTTTCACCGGTTGGTCGGCTGGATTTACTGTACTACCAAGAATGAAACAAATGTTCGAATTCCGCAGCGTAAGAGTTGCTAATGACCTGAAGCAGATACAGGCTACCGCAAAATTGCCAAGGCAGAGAATATTGGTATCTGGTTCCACTGGAATGATTGGGTTACAGTTGTGCGCATTCTTGGAAGCTGCTGGACATGACGTCCATCGCCTACTGCGCCCAAGCACCAAACTTCCAAGCGATGTAGATTCTAGTAAAGTAGTCAAGTGGAATGATTTGACTGGGGAAATATTGGAGGGCGACATGAATGGATTCGACAGTATCATCCATCTTGCTGGAGCAGGAATAGGCGATAAGCGCTGGTCTAAGAAGCGTTTGAAACTTATTAGAGACAGTCGAATCATCCCCACTAAAAATCTTGCAAAGATTGTAGCCGGACTTGAAAAACCGCCGAAGAAAATGCTCTGCTCGTCTGCGATAGGGTTCTATGGAAATCGAGGAACAGAGGTTCTAGATGAAAATTCTAATGCTGGAAATGACATGCTGTCAGACTTGTGTAAAGACTGGGAGAACTCATCTAATGCAGCAAAAGATGCAGGAATCAATGTTATTCATTTGAGAACCGGAATTGTGATGTCGCCGCTAGGAGGTGCGCTTGCCAAATTGCTGCTGCCGGCAAAGATGGGCGCAGGTGGCCCTGTTGGCGGTGGAAAGCAGATGCAGTCTTGGATTTCTTTGGATGACGAGATTTACGCTATTCACCACTTGATGATGAAAGAAGATAGTGAAGGTGCATACAACCTCACAGCGCCGAACCCAGTTTCACAGAAGCAGTTCGCTAAGACTCTAGGTAAGGTTCTCAGAAGACCTGCATTTGCACCATTGCCAGGATTTGTAATCAAGATATTATTCGGTCAAATGGGTAAGAAACTGGTTCTCGAAGGTCAAGATGTACGGCCAAACAGACTTCTAGAGTCCGGATATGAATTCACACACTCTGAGCTTGAATCCTGCCTGCGCAGTTGCTTAGGAAAGATGAAACTCAAGTGATTGCGAATAAAGCGCCGTTTATGGGGCTCGAACCCATGACCTTGGGATTAACAGTCCCACGCTCCACCAACTAAGCTAAAACGGCAACCTTCCGAGATACATTTCCTATATGACGGCTTCCATCAAAATCGTCTAAATTATTCCTCGATAATTTGCAAAATCCTGCTCGTAATTCCGACTTCAGAATCTGAAACAGTAAGAGCATCTTGGACTTGGTCAATCATTTCCATGGGCATATCCGACTCGGTATCGAACCTTATCCAAGCATTGCCTTCTTCGATGAACGAGCCCCTTTGAACGAGAAGTTCAGCTCCGACTCCATGATTGATTTCTGGATTTTCTCCCGTTCTACCAGCACCCAATTTACACAGGATTTCGCCGATCGTTAGGGCGTGAATGTCAGTAATCCAGCCTGATGATGTGGAAACAATCTCAACCGAATTAGGGGAGCGTTCTAATTTGCTCCATGGGCTTCCAATGATTTGGTCGATGTCTTTCTCATTAACGCCTTGCCGGATGCACATGTTACGGAATTCAGCAAGTGCAGAACCATCAGCAATGTTTGGACGAATATCGTAACCTAATGAGTCGGCCTGTGCATATACTAGTTCCATCGTATCTTCGGGGCCTTCGCCTTTCAGGCACTGAATGCATTCTGCGATTTCATGGCTATTTCCGAACATCATTCCAATCGGGTTGTCCATTTCCGTAACCTGAGCGATGACTTTCATGCCTAGACTATTTCCGGTTGTAACCATTGATTTTGCAAGCGCTACCGCATCTTCCTTAGTTTGCATGAATGCAGCATTTCCGCACTTAACGTCTAGCACCAATCTCTCCAGCCCCTCTGCGGCTTTCTTTGAAATGATTGAGGCAGTGATTAACCCAATTTGTGGGACAGTGGCAGTAATGTCGCGAATCGAATAGAGGATTCTATCAGCAGGAGCGATATCTTCTGTCTGACGGGAAATGAAACAAGGATTATCCTTCATTTCATCCATTGAAAGCCCAGTGTTGAAGCCAGGGATAGCTTCGAGTTTGTCGATGGTCCCACCGGTATGTGCAAGTCCTCTTCCCGCCAGCATTGGGACAGTTGCTCCGGCGGCTCGCAGAGCAGGTGCGAGAATAATGCTCATCTTGTCGCCAACGCCGCCGGTCGAATGTTTGTCAACACGCCCTTCCATAGACTCCATTCTATCTCCTGCATTCAACATTGCACGGGTTAAGTCGCTGGTTTCTTGAGTGCTCAATCCATTGATTTGGCATGCCATCAAGAAAGCACCAAGTTGTTCTCTTGGAATTTGCATTATGTTATTGCAAATGTATTGAAAATCTGAAGTTGTAAGTTCTTCACCATCGCGTTTTGCAGCCAATATCTCGGGCATCAATCGCATGAGTACACCTCATGACGCTAAGCCGATTTCAACAAGCCTTTGGTGAAGGTATTCTCCTGCAGTAATCGAATCATACAATGACTCGCCGCCGGTCATTTCCACAAACTCCGGTAGTGGTGTCAAGTCGACATCATCTCTAGGGTGGACGAACATCGGCATCGAATATCTATCAGAGGTTGCATCTGGTGGATTAATTACTCTGTGTGTAGTTGATTTGAATAGGCCGTTGGTCAAGTTCTGTAGCATGTCTCCACTGTCAACAATAATGTGTTCATGGTTTCCTTCAACCTCAATCCATGTACCATCATGGTCCATGACTTGCAATCCGTCAGCTGTTGCTCCAACAAGCAAGGTGATCAGATTGATGTCTTCGTGCTGGGCACTTCTAACCGCACCTTCAGGAGAGTTCTTGCCGAGTGCAGGATAGTGAATTACTCGAAGAATTGTATTGCCGTTGTGAGCCATGTCTGGCAGCCAGTTTTCTGACTTGCCCAGGTATAGTGAGGCAGCAGCCAATAGTTCAGAACTCATTGATTCCATGGCGATGTATAATCCATCGATTGCACCTTCGAAATCTGCAGGTTGTTCCGGCCAGATATTCTTGTGAAAATCAGGGTCGTCAATGGTTCTGCCAGTTTGCCAGAACTCCTTCAAATCCGGTGCAGGGTTGTCCTTTGCGTGTTCAACTCCATATGGTGTATAACCACGTTGACGGAATAATTCTGCTTGCTCATATCGGTTCTTTTCTTCTTGAGGAAGATGGAAGAAATCTTCTGCAACCGAGTAGGATTTCTTGATTGCTTCAACATCAATCCCATGTCCAGTCAAAGCGAAGAAGCCGATGTCCTGTAGCGCTGCACCCATCTCTTGGACGAATGCTTCTCTTCTTTCGCCCCCTGCACGCCAGTCGGCAAGGTCGCAAACAGCAAGTGTTCTAGCCATCTTAATCACGTAGTTTTGCGATTAGCTTCAGCATCTCGATNTACAGCCAAACCAGAGTNAGAACCAATCCAAATGCACCATACCATTCCATGTTCTTTGGTGCACCAAACTTGACGCCATTCTCGATCATGCCAAAGTCAACAATCAGCATCAATGCTGCAACTGTGATGAAAACAATACTGATTCCGATTCCGATTGGACCACTACTGTGTAGGAATGGAATGCCGGTTCCGAAGAACATCATGATGAAATTGAAAAGATAGACGATCATTATCGCACCGCAAAGAGCAGATACTACCAAGACGAACTTCTCTGTTGGCTTTATGATTCCAAATTTGTAAATTGCCAGCATGGTAAGGAACACTGCTACAGTTCCAACCAATGCTTGCAGTACAACACCTTCGGTTCCACCGAGGTAATAGTTCTCTATCATGTAAGAGAATCCACCAATGAACAATCCTTCCAGCAGAGCATACATGCTCATCAGAATTTGTGGATTATTTGGACGAATGAATAAAATTGCAAGTGCTAGAATAGCTCCCCCTATGGCTCCACCGATAGTTATCATGAAACCTAATCCAGGGGTTTGTGATACAATTGAATAAGATAACATTGCAGCAATTGAGACAAGGCCAAGCAAAGTGATTGTCTTGTTAATTGTACCATCCAAGGTCATTCTTTCGCTCGCAACTCCACCTTGGAAGTATTGAGGGTTCAGCGCGGGGTTACTACTACGATACACCATGTGACTCGGGCTTCGATTATAGCACTCCCTTGTCAATCTTACGCGTTATTACTGTCCACTTGTTGCTGATACCACTCTGCAAGTTGGTCTTCGGTCCATCCTGAATCGAGGTATTTTTGCACTTGTTCAGCACTCCAACCTGGGAATCTGCTTAGGTCTAGACCTCCAGAATCTTCGGGTGAAGTACCGTCTAGAACCGGCATATCCCAAGATTTGGTTTCAGCTAATTCGGGAATATGAGAGATTTCATCTTCAAAATCTTCCACCTTCTTCTGCTTCAGAAGGATAGCACCTGCTCCGAATAGAACAATTATTCCACCGATGATTAGAGTCCACATGAATGTCATTCCACTGGACAGTCCGTCTTCTTCAGTGTCCTTGTAGACCTGATTCTTGTTTTGCTCATTTGAACATCCTTGGGTATCTGTTGCAGCTCCTTCTTCGGTGTCAGGGCATTCATCTACATCGTCGAGAACGCCATCATTGTCGCTATCGAGGTCATTTACAACAGTGTTGTTTTCCCCACTGTTGTTCTGTGAATTATTCTCTTCAGGTTGCTGTTCTTCAAGGTCAGGGACACAGCCGATAACGGTGTGGTCGTCAACGCCGTCACCATCAGCATCTGCTAGTGTCAATGCACTACCAGCGCTGACATTTGCCATAGTTGCAGCCCAAAGAATCTCATCTCCATCTGCGATACAATCTCCATCTGTATCGTTTGAATTAGGGTCTGAATTGTATGAGTATTCTCCGATATTGGAGATGCCATCTCCGTCAGGGTCGAGCGATGAATCTTGGTTTGTTCTCGACAAATTGTTTGCAACTTCCCAGAAATCAGGGATTCCATCGATATCGGTATCAGTAGTAGGATCTAGGCGATTCCAATCTTCCCAGAATGAATCCATGTAAGGCTGAGTGACCTGCTGTGAATGGATAATCAATCCCATCTCTCTGTTACGAAGAATCGAGTTGTCTCCCCAATTAATGCTGGAGATAAGAACACTCTCTCCGTCGATAATTACACCCTTATTGTGTAGTTTGGTGACGGTTTCATTTTCACTCATTAGGATGGCTTCAACATCCCCTTCCCAGTCATTCAATTCGTTTACAGCCTCTCTGATTCCAGGGTTGTCATTCACGTAATGCTGGTTGATGACAAGACGGATAGCAACGCCTCTAGCCGCTGCGTCTTCGAGGGAGTCAAGCAAAGGATTCTCTCCCCATCCCCAATACCAATCCATTTCGAAGTATTGTAGTGATAGAAGAATTTCTGAATCAGCGGAGTCAATGAAATCCGCTAACCCCTGCATACAATCATCAGGACATGTCAATAATTCACCGCTAATTGGTCCGGAAATCGCTGCAGTTGTTTGTCCTACAGGGTATGAAACCGGAGGTGAATAGGAACCAGATTCAGGTTGTGTATATGTCGAATCTTCAACATGCAGTTCACTTGGGTCTTCATCGAATGCCATTCTTTCAAGAACAATCGAAGCAAGGTCTTCACTGTCTACAATGACTCCCCAGTCACGATTACCAACTCCATCACTCGGCAGAGATGATGACTTCCAGTTTCCTGAACTAATCCAAACTTGAGATGAATCAACTACTGCTACCTTGGAGTGAACATATTGGTAAGGAGATGAGGAAGAAGATGAGAATTGCATTACTTCAATCCCTACATTCTCTAACTCCCATGCTATTCCTAGGCTCTGTCCAATATTGTAGTCGCCCCACCAGGTTTCTGGCTCATGGATAACTACGGTGATGTCTACACCTCTTGCTGCTGCTTCAATGAGTGACATTGCAAGGTAAGTATCGTGTAATTGGTATACGTGCAAATGAATAGAATCGTTTGCGTTATTCATCATTGTAACTACATCATCAAGGCCTGCTGAAGGACCAATGAGTGGGGTTACGCTAGTGTCATCGGTGAATGTATTGATTCCACAGAAATGACTTGCCCCAGCAACGGACCAACGCATTTCCCAATCTGCGGATGAATCAGTATCTGGCATGTTGCCACATCCATCTCCTCTTAGGTACAGAATGCGGTCAACAGTCGTCACAGGTTCGCCGATTGATGGGCCAGACCATCCATCCTCGGAAGTAGGTCCGTTTCCATAAACGAACGTATCAGCAATGGTTCCATCTGGAGCGACCAATTGGAATGTAGCTCCACTGTTTGGCATCCACACCGGGAAATCCATTACGTCATCGGCATCTAGTATCATAGTGGCGCCCATAGCCTTGACGGAGTTTGCATCTGGACTGATAATTACGGATGAACCTGCATTGATTTCGCCGGCGGTAAATGTTCCATTGAATGTAGTTCCACCAGTTGTTATNTTNCTGATAGACCAACCGTTCAGAACAGCCATTAGGTCGCCTGTGTTNCTGATTTCAAAGAACTCNTCATTGGTTGTCTGACTCTTTTCTTCAAACATGAAACGGCTGAAAATCAAGTCTTCAGGTCCCGCGAAATCCGAGGTATCAGGCTCTTCTTCACCCGGTGTTGGCCATGGTAGAACTTCGCCATTGCCATTCATTGTTTTACAATCGGTAGTTGTGCTCCATGTTACGAAATCGACCTCGACTCCGTCAGGGTCTTGGAGGGAAATTGAGTCCCCTAACCCACTGATAAACCAGTTTGGTGTTGTGAATACAAATCTCTCGCCTGGGGCGATAATCATGCTCGAAGAGTTCCAAACTCTATCAGGGCGCAGGTGTATCAAATCNCCATCACCAGATATCATCATCCATGCAGACAAATCAATCATCTGTGTGCCGTTGTTCAACAACTCTACCCAGTCGTCTGCAGGCGTGATGCTTCCAGATGAACAGTGTGCTAGTATCTCTGTGATTTCAATGGAATCATCACCAGTGTATGGGGAAGTTTGAGGGTTTGCTGCACCAGGTGTAGGCCATGGAGCTTGAGACCAATCCCCATTCCAGAACCAGTTTGACTCGCCTTCGGTGCTGGAGTTGTAGGTGATTGTAGAGATGATTTGGTTTGTGGAGTCTCTTAATTCGATAGTGTCAGGGTTAGTATTTCTGAGATAGAATCCTTGACTTCCGTTAATCGCTACTAGTACCACTTCACCTGGATTGACCATGGTGTCACTCTTTAGAGGCAATTGGTGTGCATTGATGTTGAAGTTTCGAGACCCGGAGGAGAAGTGCCAATTTGCAATGTCTACAGTCTGATTTCCGATATTGATCAGTTCAATCCATTCACCATTAGGCCACGAAGATGTGTCGTTACCTACTGCATCTGGTAATATCTCGTTGAATGCGATTTCACCAACAACCGATACAGTGCTTGGCTCAGGTTGGCCAGGTGTAGGCCAACTTGCTGGAACCCATGCTCCCATTGGGTCTGGAGATTCAATAAGTGAAACGTTTAGTCCAGGGTCACTATTCCACCATGATTTGTGAACGATTGCACCAGCTTGGTCAATCAGCATGACATGGTTGTAGTTGTCCCAAAGTTCAGTTCCCATGAAAAATTGAACCAATCTCCTTCCATCA
>PBXT01000041.1 GCA_002727695.1 Methanobacteriota archaeon
AACAGATGAAATCCATCAGTTGATTGAGGATTTCTAAGATGCAGCAAAGCGTTGCGAGGATGCAGGTTTTGATGGCATTGAAGTTCACGGAGCTCATTCATATCTAATCTCTCAGTTTCTAGGATTGAAGACTAACCGTAGAAAGGATGAGTTTGGTGGTAGTATCGAAAACAGATTCAGATTTTTGCGAGAAATTATCCTCTCAATTCGTAAGAAAACCAGTGACGATTTCCTAGTTGCAGTTCGCATTTCTCCAAAAATAAGCACTATTGGAATAACCATAGAAGATAGCTTAGAGGTCACAAAAATGCTTTGCGAGATGGATATTGATATGTTCCATCTATCATGCTGGGATGCATTTGAGGAATTAGAAGGAGGCAAGAATCTGACTAAACTCTTCAAGCCACATGTGCCACAAAACATCGCCTATGCATCTACAGGGGCAATTTGGTCTACTGCTGACGCAAACTGGTTGATGGACCAAGGTGCAGACTTCGCAGGTGTTGCAAGAGTAGCGATTGCCCATCCTGATTGGCCTCAAGGACTTAGCGAGGCTGAATACAGTCCAAAGCGCCCACCGTTCACAAGAGATGAACTAGCTGCTGCCGATTTAAGCCCTGTATTCATCGACTACATGACAATGTGGAAAGGCTTCGTCGAAGACTAATCCCTGATTGTGATCCTAGTCTGGGAGTTTCATTGAGCCTTTGAGATAACGGCTTTTTCGTTCTTTGAAATCCAATTGTCGTAAAGCATGAATATTCCAGCTACTACTAGCAGCATTATGCAGAATAACATGTCCCAGCCCATCTTGAATACAAGTCTGGGAAGGTTAGGAGAAACCGACAGCTGAAGTGCCAATGCTGCTAGCCTGACTGATAGGATTAGGAAAGCCATCTGCAACGGCCAAGAATTCCTTCTGAACAGATTCCACCATANTGTTCCCATCAAAATTACNGGNCANGCNCCCATCAAGAAAACCCAGTTGTTGCTAGGAGANAGGCGGTCTCCGATGTATCCTCCTTTGAGGAATAGATTACCAGGGTCGATGTCTCTAGGATGAATTATTCCATCGGTTTGACCCAATGTAGCCCACCATGCAAACCAGATGCCGATTGGAAGGATTCCAAGCATTATGTGTCGTCCAAACTCTGAGAACTTGCCATCTGTCTCTTCTTTGAGGTAACTCCATTCACGATTCATTAGTGATTCAATACTACCAAAGAAAATCATTGAGATCCCACCACCCCATGCGCCCCAACTCATCGTTAGCCAAGCGAATGCACAGTATTGGAATACAGCGTATGAATGTGGTTTGTTCAATACCCTCAGTACGAGGGAAGCAGCAACTCCAGCAAGTAATGTCCAGATTAAGAACCAATCAGCTGTGTTTGAATTTTGTGCAATTAAGACCGGTATAGTTGCCATTCCTCCAGCTATTGCAAGCGATGTTGGCCACTTTCCGTTTCTGAATCTCGAAGCATAAATCAATGTAAATGTGAATGCAATAACTACCGACCAAATTACAGCATCAAGTTCATCTGATTGTGTGAACATCACCATGAAACGTGTTGCTGAGACTCCATATACTCTGTAATCAGAGAAGAAGATTGTAGCGATAAGAATCAATATTAATGGAATAAGCAGGCGTTTAGGTGTCTTGTCATCATTGTTGACAAACATCCGATTTTCAATCATCAAAACAAGCCCGATCCATATTGGTAAAGCGATTATTGTGAATCTTGTTTCTGGGAAAATAATCGTGAAAACTAAGACGGAAGATAGAATCCAAACATTCCTCTTAGTAGCTGTTTTCCGCCCTGAAATTGATTGTTTGGATAGCCAATAAAGTGCTATCACGCCAAAGAATCCCAATGGATAGTAAAGCCATGTTAACCAGCCACGGCTGTATGAAATAAATGCCGAAATTGAGAACAGAACAAGGAATCCAATTGCAGCCTCATTAGCATATTCTGCTGTACTTTCATTGGATTTAAAAAATCTATATAAAAATCCACTGAAGACTAATATTGCCAATGCTGATATGATTAGATCAATACTTCGCATCCCGATTTCATCGCCTCTAATTTTATCCCATTCGATTTTATCTTTAGACAGTCCATCAACGTAAGAATGCCCATTCGCTTCAAGCCAATCATTTCTTTCAACAGCAGCATCCCAATTCCATTGTTCATACGCTTGATATTCTTCATTGGTCAAATCAAATGCGTCTAGAGGAACCTTTCCATGAATTGCATGAGGCATTGGTAGTCCGAAAATCATCGATGGAATTGTCGCTAAGTCTCTNTGAGCCATTCCCTTTACAGTTACACCTTCAGCAACATTTGGTCCCCACATGAATCCCGCAGTCTCTCTAATTACAGGTTCGGGTGAACCGTGTTGCCCTGTGTCTGTTAGACCGTGGTCTGAGGTTACTAATACAGTCCAATTATCTGGGACAATATCGAATATCATGTCTAGATTATCATCTAGCCAAAGCAACTTTTCTTCGAACTCAGGTGAGTCCTTGACCATGTACCTGTGTCCTACGCTGTCAAGTCCTGAAAGATGTGCAACAATCACATTTGGTGTTCTGTCATATCCTCTAGGAACATCTCCTTCAAGCCAAGATCGCAAAGTTACGAAGGCTTCTTCATCTCCTTGATAGTAATCAGCGTGACCGTACCTATGTTGAGAGAATGGAATCAATTCCCTATCGGGATACAGGTCTTTCCAAACATAATCTCCCAAGATACCGAGTTGGTGGTCATAATTCCCATCATTATCACCATCATGTGTGCTAACTAATTTCCATCCATCGGGAGTTCCTGGGTGCTCTGGGCGGAAGTTTGAGAGAGCTTCATTTGGCTTTGAAGGCACACCAGTTGCAATTTCTTTGACGCATATAGCAGTCATAGTCATTGGATTTGACTCAATTTCCATGTATGCTCCATCTTGGACTCTTGCATTCAGTTTGGGCATTAGTTCAGGATCGCCCATCTTATTCCGGCCACCGCCGTCGATGACTACGAACAGGAAGCCGTCACTGAGTTGTTGAGAGGGGTATGGATTTTCTTCCATTCCTTCCAAAGGCGCTGGTGAATCAGAAATGATGTAATTTCCAGTTATCAAGAATGATGGTAATGCAATCAAGATGAAGACGAGAATCGCTTGTCTAAATCTTGAATTAGAAATCAAAACACTTCGCCTCAATTGCCTGCTAAGACGTTTAGGATTTATCCTTTATTACGCCATTTGATTTTAGAGCCCAATTGTTACACTTAGGGATTTGAAGCAAGGCTTTTTTTACTTGGCAACCGAGCCGCAACTGAAAGAGAGACGGGAATTTAATTTTCGTTAGACCTAAAGGGTGTTATTATGTCGAAACTGATACAAAAAATGAATCAAGCGCTAGGATTAGAACTCCGAGCAATCAATCTTTATGCACACTATGCTGCGTATGTAAAAGGTCTAAACAGAATCCAACTTGAACCAATGTTCCAGCAAGAAGCGAATGAATCAATGGTTCACGCAGCAACAATCCGTAATGCGATTGTTAAACATGGAGGAGAATGTGTTACTCTTAGAGACCAAATGGAGATAATTCACACTACTGACACTCGAGAAATGCTACAAGGCGCCCTTTCTACTGAAACTAAAGCTGCAGAAGTCTACGGAGAACTATTGCCACTGCTCGAGGAAATTTCTGACAGAGAACTCTACGATGCTGTAGAGCAAATCTACCTCGCAGAGTTGCGTTCAGTCGAAGAAATCAGACTACTTCTCGACTGATTAAGTGGACGCTGGGGGATTTGAACCCCCGGCCTCTTGAGTGCCACTCAAGCGATCTTCCAGCTGATCTAAGCGCCCGATGCTTTGCCTAAGGCAAGCCGCCCACCTGCCTTNCAATCATAAGGCTTCTCAATTAGGTCCTGCTGGGCTTGACATGGACGTGGATGAAGTACTTGCAGAGCTGATTCCACAGATTCCTGAAAATGTCTTCACCAGATGGCTTGCTGACAGAGTTTCAATCATCTGGCTAGAAGAGGATGACAGTCGTTTGGGAATGACTCGATTTGAGGAAGGCAATGCGGAACTTGTTCGCAGGCGCAGGCTGAGATTGGACCCAGGTCCCATTACAATAGGTTTGCACCCGAAAATGATCGAAGAACCAGATTTACTTCGCCATACTTTGGCTCACGAATTGGTTCACGCTTCTGGCGTTCTGAATCATTCCAAAGAATTGCATGATGCCGTTGATGATATCGCACCGGGTGTTTCAATCTCGGATTCACCAATGCTTCAGGAAAAGCGCGAAGAATATCTTGATTCTGTGAAGGTAAAATCGTGGTCATGCAAGCATTGTGGCTATGAATGGAAGCGCTCAACGGTTCGCAAACCGATTCGCTGTCACAAATGTGCAAGACCACTGTAAAGGTGATAGAGGTGATTCCCTCCGGGAGGTTTGGGCGTATAGTGTAGTCTGGATATCACCTCGGCCTTCTAAGCCGATAACCGGGGTTCGAATCCCCGTACGCCCGCCATGTCATTGGCAGTACCATACATGGTACTATATGCGAGAGACTACAGCGGAGTTTGGTCATATCATGNAGCAAATGCGCACNGTCAAATCAGTCGTACCAACTCATACTGTACTCGAGGGTGGCGGTTTCAAAGTAAGAAGGCCAGCAGCAATGGGAATGCTGATGAGTCCATTTTTGTTACTCGATGAAATGGGTCCCGTTGATTACGGTCCGGGAGAAGCTGTTGGGGCTCCATGGCATCCACACAGAGGATTTGAGACAGTAACCTACCTAATGCACGGCGAGATGGAACACGAAGATAGCGCTGGTAACAAGGGAAAACTAACTCCTGGCGATGTACAATGGATGACTGCTGGAAAAGGAATCATACATTCAGAGTTACCAACTGACAAGATGATGCAAGAAGGAGGATTGATGCACGGTTTCCAGATTTGGGTAAACCTTCCAGCCAAAGACAAAATGATGAATCCAAGATATCAAGATATTATGGCCTCAGAATCTCCTATTGCACAAAGTGATGGAGTATGGGCTAGAGTTGTTGCTGGAGAGTGTCTTGGAGTAGAATCATCAATTGATACAGTCATTCCAATCACATATGTGCACGTAAAAATGGAGAAAGGTGCAGATTTANTGAAAGATTTTGAAGTTGATTTGAATGCTATGTTGTATGTNTTCAAGGGTGAAGTTGAGGTTGAAGGAAAGAAACTGAAAGACGGCTCACTNGCACTTTTGACAANTGGTTCTCAAGTAGCAATCAATGCTATTGAGGATAGCGAATTTCTCATTCTTGCAGGTCCTGAAATAAATGAACCAATAGCTCGTTATGGACCATTCGTTATGAACACTAAAGAAGAAATTATGCAGGCCATAGAAGACTACCGAAACGGAATATTAGCTTGAATTTCGTTTTCCGTTCTTTGGGAAGTCCTCATATAGGGAAGGTTGGTCGGCGGATTGTTCACCATGAAGCGAGGTTCCAGAGCGTGGAAGAAGACTGGTAATCAGCGATGGAAGTGGCGTAAGAAGAAGCTACGACGTCGTAAGCGTGCTCGCCGACAGGCTAAGCAGTGACGCTGAAGGGTAAACAATACGGGGGAGTATAGTATAACCTGGTAGTATAGCTGGCTCCAGTTGCACGGGAATGACGAATGGTAAAGGTCTGAAGATTGTGATGATCAACTGGAAGACCGACCTGTGACTCCCGCCACCAGCCGTACACACAAAACTTAGTGGCGGATCAGAAGATACCAGCCGGTCGGGGTTCAAATCCCTGTGCTCCCACCATATTC
>PBXT01000042.1 GCA_002727695.1 Methanobacteriota archaeon
GAACAATTGGTGAATCAGAGCAAAAATTTGCCATGTTGCACCTCGACCCTGCAAGACCCCGAAATTCCCGCACTCACGGTCTAGAAGAAATGGCGCCTAAATTACCTGAAATCTTTGAGGCTTGGAAAGACAAACTGAACCACGGAGAAAGAGGGCCAGCGATTCTGCTGGATTTGTCACCGCGCCTAGATAACAGTCAGCGTCTAGAAGTCGAAGAAATAGTAGAATCCTTTTGGCCAAATATTGGGAAAACGTGGGTATGGACTAGCCGTGGCAGAGGTAGAGTAGATCGCTTATCTTTGTGGATTGGTCAATTGTCTGCTCCAGGAATCTCTCGTAGATTTGTTCGTATCCCGCCAGACCTCAAGGATAAGCCACTGATAATCGAAGGAGATTTAGAAGAAATATCTGAACATCGCAGGCCACCTAGGAAAGGCGAACATGTCAGCATTTTAGACGCAGCATTGGTAGAATCAGGCCTAGCATTACATTTTTTGAGAGCATTGATTCCAGGGCAAGAAGTCACTTGGAGCATTATCGATGGACGCAGGCCACAAATCCACCACCCCGAACCAATTAATTTTGAGAATAAACAGGAAAGATTGCTCGTGCAGGCTACAGGGAGAATTGTAAAATTGGTTCATTCTGATTTGTCTTTGGAAACAATTTCTCACATTGTGGACGCATCTAGAGAGTATGGATTTGGCAAATTGACCCTACGGGTCGCACTGGAACCACAGTTACAACCGAAGCTTCAGGGAAGTCTTGACAGGCAACTATTTTCCAAGGGAGGCGCGCATGTTGGATTTGTTGCGAAACAACCCCACGATTCGATGCTACTTTTGTGCCTTGAAACACAATAGGCTTTTAGCACCACGAACAGAGGGCTAAGAAATGGAGAATCTGTGGCGCAGTCTCGCGAATGATGAATCGCGGTCTTGATATAGGGGAGGTTTGTCGCAAAGTCGCTCGACATCATGTTGTACGCGTTAAACAGGTGAACTGTAATGGCTAATGAACAAGAATTGGGAGACGACTTCTCCTACATGCTTCGAATGGCAGATACCGATATTGACGGTTTGAGGCCACTAAGGACGGCACTCACTGCTGTCCGTGGTGTTGGAGACCGAACTGCAGCTAATATCTGCAGGATAACAGGATTCGATCCTAGTATGAAGGCTGGACACCTTGATGCCGCTCAGCAAGAAACCTTGCGTGAAGCGATTGAGAACTATGCTCAAAACGTCCCACTATGGATGCTGAACCGTCAGCGAGACCTAGAATCCGGAGATGAACTACACCTCTCTGGACAAGATCTCAAACTCACTCATGAAGATGATATTTCTCGTCTTCGTGGAATCAAGTGCTACCGTGGAGTTCGCCATGCTGGCGGCCACAAAGTACGTGGACAGCGCGGCCGTTCCAATGGTCGTTTTGGTCTGACTCTTGGAGTACAGCGAAAGAAGTGATAGGGGGAATAAGATATGGGACATCCAAAATTTGCTCGACCTAAGTACGACACTCCTCCTCATCCTTGGAAGGCTGACAGAATTGAAGAAGAACACGCAATCAAGGCAAATCACGGTCTAAAGAACATGACTGAGATTTGGAAAGCAAAGTCTGCTCTGCGCCGTATTCGTGGCCAAGCGATGAAGCTGATTGGCCGTGTGGACACAACTGAAGGCCACTATGCTCGGGAGAAGGATGCTCTACTCGCATCACTCAACCGCAAGGGATTGATTGCAACCGACGCAATTCTGGACGACATTCTTTCTCTATCCGCAGAAGATATTCTCAACCGCCGCCTACAGGCTCAAGTCTATTACAAGGGTCTAGCATGCTCAATGAAGCAAGCAAGACAACTTGTGACCCACGGGCAGATTTGCATCGGGGACCAAAAGGTGACAATTCCTTCCTACCCTGTTACTAGAGACGAAGAAGAATTGATTCGCTACCATCCACGCTCCAAGTTAAATGACGAAAACCACATCATTCGTCAAACAATTTTGGGAGTTCGTGAATCCGCTGAATACGCAGAAGATGAAGTCGACCCAGAGTTTTCACAATCCGACGCATCAGATGTCAATGAATCGGCTGATGATGCTCCTAAGGCAGAAGACACTGTTCCAGGAGGCGGTGAATGATGCGCAAGGCAATCATCAATATCTTCTCCAGTTACAANAACGTGTTGTTAACTGCAACTGACCTGACAGGAGCTGAAACCATTGCAACATGCTCTGGTGGACAAGTAGTCAAGTCATCCAAGGACTCNGGTGGCCAGTTCGCTGCAACACGTGCAGCTGAAAGAATGGCAGACCAACTAAANGAGAAAGAATTCACACAGGTCATCGTCAAATACCGCGGCCCTGGTGGAAACAAGTCAAACAATACTGGTCCAGGAGCACAGGCAGCAATCCGTGCTCTAACTCGTGCAGGTGTGACAGTTACTCGTATCGAAGATGTAACTCCAATCGCACACGATGGTACAAAGAAGAAGGGTGGCCGCCGCGGCCGCCGTGTCTGATTATTTGAGGTGTTAAAAATGAAGGCGCAAGTGGTAGATGGTTGGCCAAAGGACAACAAGATTAGAATCATACTTTCTGAGACAAACGCTGCTCAGGTAAACAGTCTTCGCCGTGCAATTCTTGCAGATGTTCCGAAGATGGCAATCACAAAGGTTCGTTTCGAGCAGGGTGTTACTCAGGATAACCAAGGAGAAGTTATCGAGTCGGTTAACGTACTTCCAGATGAAGTACTAGCCCACCGCCTTGCAATGGTTCCTGTACCTACTTTCCTAGATGAATTTGTTTTCCCAGAAGATGACCCAAACAACGAGAACCTTCCTGAAGATCAGTGGGGTTCACCAATGTCTCAAATTATCTATCATCTTTCAATCAGAGGACCAAACTCTGATTCTGATGAAGAGTTCAAGACAGTATATGCTGGTGACTTGAACGTACTTGGAGAAACCAAGTTGCAAATCAAGGACGAGCACAAGCGCATTCCACTGACCATCCTGTCAAGTGGTCAATACCTAGAATTGTACGCATACGCAACTCTCGGCCGTGGAAGAGACCACGCAAAGTGGTGCCCTGCAGCTGCAGTAACTTTCCAGCCAAGACAGAAGGCAACCCTTGCAAAGCCGAAGAAGGCAAATGTTCTATTCGACCTAAACTTGACTTCAAAGTCAGGCCGTGAAATCAATTCCAAGATGTTCACAAACAAGGAATGCACAGATGTTGACGCAGTTCTAGACTTGGAGAGAGCACTTCACCAAGTTGGATATGGAACTGGCCGTGATGAAGCATTCGATAATGCGATTGTCATGGAGGACATTGAAGGAGAATACGTATTCTCATTCGAATCTGATGGTTCACTACCTGCTGAAGAGATCTTCAACAAGGCTTGCGCTGAACTAGTCTCTCGCTTTGAGAAGATTACCAGCGAAGTCGATGCAGCACTTGCTTGAATCACAAATGATTCACGTCAATCTGGCGAATTATCATGACCTATCTAGTATAGCGCAAGCACGATGAGTGAAGTCACTGTTCAGGTTGGAGGCCACGTGACTCTCCTTTTCTCAGTTCACTCAAAACCTCTGCTAGCCAGAAATCAAGGCTCTAAAGGAGCCGGTTTCTGTTTAGAGGATGGTGTTTTGTCGACAGTGCGCGTTCTACCAAAAGGCCCGGACATGATTACGGTAACTTCGATGGACGGAAGCCCGTTTACCGAGGGCGAGCAATTGTATCTTGAGATACTAAATGCATTTAGAGAATTATTCAACATTGAATCATCAGTCGGTATTGATGTCCAGTTAGAGTTGCCAGTTTCACAGGGCTTCGGCATGTCAGCAGCAGGGTTATTTGCGACCAGCCTTGCTCTTGGCGAATTGTTTGACCATGGCGATGAGGGCCAGCTTGCCAGACTTGCCCATAGGGTCGAAAGGAAATTTTCGGGAGGNCTAGGAGANATACTTGGCCTATGGGCAGGAGGGTGTGAACTGAGAGTCANTCCCGGCAGCCCTCCTTCCCCAGGTAAAGCGTACGGATTTGATGTCGGCTGTCCTGCAATTTTAGTTTGGGACCCTGAGGGGGAAAAGCACACTTCGGATTATATTGACGATCCCGAATGGAAGTTGAAGATAACAGAAGCAGGTGATTCAGCAGTTGAACGATTGGAGAGGTTTGATTGGAATTTGAGTGTTTGGAGTAGTCTACTAGAAGAGGCAGATCGTTTTGCATTAGAATCTGGATTGCTAGATGAAAGTGCCAGAGCAAATCTATTCAGCACGGTGCAAGAGTACTCAGATGATACGATGAGTTGTCATTTGTGTATGTTAGGGACCTCTTTGATTGTCGTACCAAGGAATCTGCAATCGGATTTCGATACTAGTGAATTAGCACAAANGCTTAGGAAGCTTGGCTTAGGTGTTAGAGAAACTATTCTTCAGTAGGCTGATTTAGGGCTTCTAAGTTCAAGGGGCCGCAGTCAAGTAAAACCGTGCCCGGGATGTAGACATTTTCACAGAAACCATGTCTGAACACTAAGGCTCCTTGGCCCCATGTATCGACATAACGCCCAGCCTGTCTAACGATTTTCTTTCTTTGAAAGTTGACATCAGCGCCGTAGAAATGCTTGGCATCTATCCACGCAACCGGCTCGCCATTAATCTCCACATGGTCTAGGAATAACAANTCTGGAGTGTTCACAGGCCTTCCATGTTCGGCCATTTGTTCTTTCACCATCTCACCTTGACGTCGGACTCTCACGCCTTGTTCTTCAAACCAATCTGCAAGAATGTCCTCGAAAAGGTCCGCTCTTGAATGAGTTTCAGATTGGTCGACATTGCTAACTCTNTCAGCGGCTTCAGCAGCTTTGAACTCATTCCTTTCTCTTTCTTTGAATTTTGAAGGTGCACGCAGCGTTTCTTTGATTCTAGATTTCGACCATCCCATTTCTTTGAGTACAACACGGAATACATTCATTGGCGGGAAATCGAATTTCTTTGATAGTTTAACAATGCTCATGCCTTCTCTGTATAGTCTGGCAATCGCTTTACCTCTTGACTGTAGTTGTCCGTGTGAGTAGACTGTCTTTTGTTGNAGTAGAGCGCTTCGCAAAGATAGTGCTTGGTCGAGAGTCATATCTAAGTCGTCAACCATTTCTCCGATTTCAGCGACTCTTTCATCCGATAGCCATCCAAATTCGCCACGGCGGACTACTTTAGCAGCTAGAACTGATTCCGTCTTCAGGGTCACAGGATTATTTCCCCATTCGAATGAAAAATGCCTAGGCTCCTCAAAATCTTCTGGGATTGCAATCGGTAGAGGGTTTTGTGAGAACCTTTCATTCGCAGCCTTTTTTGCGGCAGAGTCGTATTCAGCATGCCTTTCAATCAGCAAATGCTTGGCTGTTCCACCATGTTGTTTTGGCTTTCTTGGCTTCTTGCCACGGCGGCTATTTTTCTTTGAACCGCCTCCTGCCATGCTATCGTCTGGAAGCCCCCGTTCCATAGACAAACCGGTCATTCTATCTTCGACAAATCAGAGATAAACTGCTCACCTTGCTTTTTCATGAAGGCATTTATTTGCTTAGAGAACATTGACAGAATTATTGAAACTTCGCAACTAGCGTGTACCTCAATGCCTCCGTCTTCTTGGTAAAGGAATGTAATTGAAATTTGCAGATTCTTCAATCCTTTCGCAATTGGGCGTTCATTTCTGCTTTGACCTTCTCCCAATAACTCGATTTCACAGAAATCTTCTCCCTCACGAATCGATTTAACTAACCATTTTGTTTCTATTAGGCTGCCTTTGATTAGTTGAAAAATTGCGATGTGATCNCCTTCATCCAGCGATTCAGGCTTAGTTGCTAGCATACTCTTAGCACTGCTATTCCAGTCCGGCCACTTGCTGGGATTTCTGAATGCAGCAAGGCCTTTTTTGACTTGTTCTGGAGGCATCTGCTCTCTAGTAGTGTGAGAGAATACTCTGCCCATGTAATTCCCAAGTTGTGATACAGCATTGATGTTGTGGACAATTATGCCATCACTTCAAGTGAGAGAAGCAGATGGGAGTCTATGCGACGCATATTGGCTCTAGCCGTTGTTTTGGTTATGGTTCTTCCAATCATATCTGTTGCAGATGAAGACCAAGGCCCCCTTGGATGGGCTGTTTCAGGAGGCGGATTTGATGAAGACATTCTTGCCGGGCATGTTGTTTTGGATGATGGAAGCACCGTAGTCGCAGGCTCTTTTACCTCAGCGATTATGTTCGAAGATATCGGCTTAGGAGCAGTAGGACTTTCTGGCGACACGGACATGTATATTGCAATAATGAATGCGACAGGAAATTGGACATCTGCTTTCAGTTTCGGTAGCACAGGTGCTGACGGAATTGATGCAATAGCACTTCACAACTCAGGAGATTTAATTCTGCTTGGACACTTTTGTCTCGGGACTGCGGGTGAAGCCTGTGAGATGAATATGTCATCCTTCACACTTAACAAAAGTCAAGACAATCAAGAAGGAGACGCTTTTGTCGGTCGNTTCGCTCTATCAGGCAACACCATTACTCCAATTTGGATTAGAACTATTTCAAATCAAGATGACCTCACAGGTTTCGATGTAGCAGTAGGGCCCAACGGCGGGATTTCCGTAGGAATCTTCCACAAAGGATTCCTATGGGTAGAAAATGAATTTTTGTCTGGGGCTGAAGGAACTAGCGTAGCTTTACTTCACTATGATGAAAATGGTCAACTGATTTGGGCTAATGGAATTAACAGCCCTGGTGGTATTGAGGCCTTTGGAGGTATGTGCTACTCTTTAGATGGATATCTTCATGTTACAGGGACTTTTATTGATTCAATAATGTTNGTTGAGCGAACAGATTCGCTGGGTGAAGCAGATGTTTATGTTGCACAATTGGATGGTACAGGCAATTTCACTTGGACATCATTTGCTGGAGGAACAGGTGAAGAATGGGCTAACGATTGCGCAGTTGACAGCACAGGAACCGTTCACATAGTAGGCCAATTAGAAGGGACTGCAACATTTGGTTTCATTAACGCAACATCAAACGGTTGGAGAGATATGTTCCACGCCACTATCACATCAAATGGGATATGGAGCAATGTGAATAATGCTGGTGGCGGCGGTTGGGAGTTGATTGAAACCCTCATCATCGATTCTAAGGACAATGTTATCGTTACAGGAACATACACCTCAACTTTTACTTTAGGCGTTGATCAACTATCGGACAAAGACTCCAATGGCGAAAAGAGNGACGTGTTCGTTGCACAAATCGACCCTGCCAATGAATGGGTTTGGGCGGTTTCAGCAGGCGGCTCTGGTGACGACGTCGCTCGNTCACTTCACTTTGGACTAGATGAATCACCATTGATTGGTATGGCTATACAGAATACAGTTACAATGGGTAATTTCAGTGTTTCATCTTCGGGGTACAGCGATATTGCAATTTGGAATTATGCAAGAGACCACGATTCAGATGGAATTACAGACGGCTCAGACAACTGTCCTAGAGTTGCTAATCCAGAGCAACTCGATACCGACGGTGATTTGTACGGCGATTCATGTGATGACGATGATGATGGCGATTCAATCGGAGATGATTGGGACGATTGCACACCGGGAGAGACAGGCTGGATTTCATCGCCAATAACCGACCATGATAGTGATGGGTGCAGAGACGCCTCTGAAGACTTAGATGATGATGAAGATGGAATATTTGACCACTACGATGAATGCCCAGAAGGGCCCGTGGGCTGGACATCTACAATCGAGAANGATGAAAATCAAGATGGTTGCGAAGACGTCGATACCGATGGTGATGGCTATGTTGACCAGTTAGANAAGTGCCCTGAAATTTACGATGACCAGTCAGATTTGGATGGGGATGGAATCGGTGATGCCTGTGAAAATGATACCGATGGTGATGGAATCCTCGACGAATACGATGAATGCCCATCCGATTCATTCGATTGGGTTAGTGAACACGACATTGATCACGATCAAGATGGATGTAGAGATGCAGATAGAGATGCGGATGACGACGGTGACAATGTCTTGGATTTGTCAGACGATTGTCCTCGTGGNGAAATAAATTGGAACGCATCATTTGACCATGATGGTGACGGATGCCATGACGATTTGGAAGATACAGACGATGATTCTGACGGTATTACTGACTCACAAGACCTCTGTCCAAGAGGCTATGTTGGGCAAGCAGGTGTTGGAATGGATTTGGATCAAGACGGATGTGTTGATACAACCGAAGATGATGATGACGACAACGATGGAGTTGCGGATTCAGATGATAAATGCAGATACACACCTAGTGGCATGGATGTAGATTCTGAGGGTTGTTCTGGTGTTCAGTTAGATGATGATGGCGACGGCGTTCACAACCTAAACGACCTCTGTCCTTCTACACCAATCGGGGAAGTGGTATCTTCCACAGGTTGTACTGTAGAAACCAGCGATGATACCAAAGCTAGTAGCGATGAAGAAAGCTCATTTTCATTGATCACGATTTTATTCATAATTGCAGGAATATTAGTTGCAGTAGCGGCTTATGTCACGTTCAAACCACAGCCACCACTGCCACCTAAGCCAGTGCCGAAAGTAGGCGCAGAGACTAACTCAGCTGTAAACGATGGAGGGGGCCAAAGGAATAGCGGAGCCACTTCGACCGACGTCAGTGACTCCGGCCTCGATGTCGACGCTAGTGAGTCCTAAGTCTCTACAGATGAAGTCCGAAGCAGAACTTAGAATGGTAGCTTCATCCAATGTACCATTAATCATTAACTTCTCTTCATCAGACCATTTGAAGATTTGTGGAAGCATCCTCTTGCCCCAGAATCCCATTATTTCACCTCGCATTTCACCTTGAGCGAATGGTAATCCGGACAAAACTCCGGCGAAAGATTTGACATTTTCACCCGAATTGATGTGTTCAATCGCTGCTTGTGCTAACTCTCTCTTCCACGGTCTCGAAATATGTACAGTGGCATGAGTAGGCTCACTGCCTATGTGCTTGACAGCAATTTTAGCCACCTTTCTTGCTTGCTCTAGGAACGAACGAAGATAAGATTCGGCCTCTAGTGCTGCAACTTCTTCATCGCTCAATTCCCCTGGTAATTCGAAGACCCTTCCCGCCATCAAATCGGTGTTGCCTTGCATTTTCCACCAATCTTCTGCTAGGTGCGGTGTTGCGGTAGAAATCATGTGAGTCCATACATTGAGGATTTCTTTCCCAACTTCTGGATTCTCTCCTCCTCTTCTGCGATACCAATTCAGGTCTTTAACCAAGTCGAAGTGACTTGCATCTACTGCGCCACGCAGGTCGTAGTTGTCCATTGCATTCTGCCATTGCAAGCATCTTTGCTTGAGTCGAGCTCGCATCCACAAATCGATTTCACTAGCACTTCCATCCCATCCTAGGATGTTGGAAGGCATTCCATACAATTGTACCATCTGTCGGTAATTAGCTTCTAAAGCAGAATCAGACCAATCCATTCCAGCAGTAGGATTTGCAGCAAACAGAATGAATAATCGAACAGTATCTGCACCGTATTTTTCGATCATTTCTTCAGGGGAAACTGTATTTCCTAGACTTTTACTCATCTTCGCACTTCGCTCTCCGAGTGGCGAATCACAGTGCGGGCAAGATTGTTCAGAATAATCAACATGTAATGTGATTGCACAAGAATCACACCATGGTGCAGACTTGTTTACCATTCCCTGACAAAGTAGTTCATTGAATGGCTCATCGATATTATGCAAGCCTATGTCTCGTAGAGCTTTGGTCCAAAATCTAGCATAGATTAGGTGCATTTGGGCATGCTCGATTCCACCACAGTAGAAATCAACATTCATCCAATGGTTTGCGATTTCGGGATCGAAGCAATTGTCGGTTTGCATCGAATCCGTGTATCTAAGGAAATACCAAGACGAGTCTACGAATGTATCCATCGTATCGGTCTCTCTCTTTGCAGGTTTACCGCACTTGGGACAATCTACATTGCAGAATGATTCACTGGTCTCAAGAGGATTTCCTTTACCGTCGAAGACAACATCTCTTGGTAATTCGACCGGTAACTGGTCGTCAGGAACAGGAACTGCTCCACATGAATCACAATGGATGATTGGAATTGGAGTTCCCCAATACCTCTGTCTACTAATCAGCCATGGCCTAATCTTCCAATTTATTGTGCCATTGCCAGCGCCTATATTTTCAAGCGCTTCGCATACTGCGGCTTTTGCTTCAGCACCATACAAGCCATCAAACCCTTCGATTCCAGAGTTTACCATCCATCCCAAATCGCATTCAGCAGCTTTTAGTTCAGTATCAGCAGATTCGTCTTCAGACATAACTAGAACACGTTTTATTGGAATGTCGTACTTCTTTGCGAAATCAAAATCTCTCTCATCATGTCCAGGAACTGCCATTACGGCCCCGGTTCCATATGATGCGATTACGAAGTTTCCAACCCAAATTGGCACCCTTTCGCCCGTTAGGGGATGGATAGCAAACGCTCCAGTTGGAACACCCTTTTTCTTACCCATATTTTTGATCCTATCAAACTCGCTCATCGCAATTATTTCATCATGAAGAATCTTCCAATCTTCTTCGTATTCGGTTCCAGAAACCAGTTTTTCAGCTAACTCATGTTCAGGCGCTAAAGTCACGAATGTAACGCCGAATAGGGTATCAGGGCGTGTAGTGAACACGCGNATGTTTTCATCCATTCCTTCGACAGAAAATTCGATTTCAGCACCTTCAGACCTACCAATCCAATCTTGTTGTAGCGCTTTCACATTCTCCGGGAAATCGATTGTCTCAAGACCGTCTAGCAACTCTTGAGCGTATTTTGTTATGTTTAGGAACCACTGACTCATCTCTTTTTGAACCACTGGCCCGTTACATCTCCAGCATCTTCCAGCCTTTACTTGCTCGTTCGCTAGAACTGTGTTACACGAATCACACCAGTTAACGGGTGCGAACTCTTGGTAAGCAAGGTCTCTTTCTAGGAATTTTAGGAAAAACCANTGATTCCATCNATAATACTGTGGGTCGTGGCTTTTGAGAAGTCTCCTCCAATCATACGAGAATCCCATGCGCTTGATTTGTTCAGTAATCGAAGCCATGTTCCTTTCNGTGATATCATGCGGGTGTCCACCTTCAGCAATTGCAGCATTTTCTGCAGGCATTCCAAATGAATCGAATCCCATTGGATAGAGAACATCGAATCCCATCAATCTCTTATATCGGGCTACTGCGTCACCAATAGAATAGTTTCTAACGTGCCCCATATGCATTTTTCCAGAAGGGTAGGGATACATTTCGAGGCAGTAGAATACGGGATTATCCTTGTTGTATTCCACATTGAAAATGCCAGAATCTTCCCAAGCCTTTTGCCAGGATTGTTCTGTATTTTGTGGAATGTATTCCGACANNAAAACACCTCTTCGCCCCTACGGGGCGAGTTGTCGACATATGTAATGGCCTTGAAACCATCTACAGAATCANAGNTCAGTAGTCTCAAGTAAGAANACAGCNTCTCTNGTCAAACAGTATCTGTTTCTNACGCCACTCCTCTTTTTCTCGACCAGCCCATACTTCTGAAGNGTNCTNANGTGGTGGCTAACCANTTGTTGNGANCTCTCNAGACGNTGNGCNAACTCAGNTTGAGTNGGGAATAGATTCAGNTGTCCNTCATCATCNAACAAGCGCAGAATCTTNCCNTGNANACTGTTAGGNTCAGGAGANAGAGGAGGCATTGGNAGNTCATCTTCTAGNATTCCNGGNTGNAGGTTTGANGTGAANGGATAGAACCTNACTAAACGACCATCAGCTCTTCTCCATATTCTATCTTCATCTTCGAGAATCTTTAGGTGATGAGTAATTTGTCCATTCGACATTTCTAGAGCAGCCATTAATGCACGGAAATGACAACCTGGGTTTGCAGTTAGGTAACCCATCAAGCGCCCTCTTTGGTAACGTCCATCACTCGTTTCGCTAGTTCTTCCAACCAATCCTAGGAACCAGAGTCCTGCACTGGTTGCAGGGATTCTCCACGACTCATTTGTAGCGATTATCGCAACAAGAAGGGAGAGAATTCCGCCGCTGGCAACAACGACTCCAACGGTGACGACAGCCGGACTGATCTCCTCGCTATCACTTTCAATTGGAATAATTTCAACAACTTCTGAATCTTCTTCAACAGTTTCAGATATTACTCCTTGTGAATACACTTCTTCAACCGTAAATGAAACTGNAGCGAAATCAGAACATTCTGGTANAGCCTCAGATTCATGGATTAGGTACTCGCCTGTTGNACCGCGTTCTGGAGCCCAGTTGACAAGTCCTTGAGCACCAGCAAGGGTTAGGATCCCTTCATCAGGAGAGTTGAGTAACCAACAGGTTCCCAATTCGTTAGATGTTAAGCTCCATGTTCCCGAGATAACCCTTGAAGTCGCAACTTCTGTTTCTTCAGTAACTTCTTCTTCGCTTGTTTCTTCAGAGACGATTGGCCAATCGAAACTAACCGATGAGCGAACTTGTGGGTATGTGGTAGTTTCGAAGAATAGAGTGTATTCTCCATCATCTAATCCATCCATGTCAAATTCAATTGGACTTAACTCTATTTCAGATGCTTGTACTGAGAACTGCTCAAGGTAATCACATTCAGAGAGATGCATATCGATCTGTTCTCCAGCACTGAACAAAGCGGCTTCCAATCCGCAAATTGTAAACCATGACATTTCAAACTCATTACCAATCACAGATGGGGTTACAGTTAGTAGGCCCTCGCCGCTGAATTCAGCATCGATGGATAAAGAATCATCTTCGCAATATGTGTCACGCTCTCTGGTTAATGTGATGATTTCAGAATCATATAGGTCGTGTTCTGGTATTTCCATTACCACGAGTAAGTCACCCGGGGGAAGATGACATCCAAACATGTCAATAAAGTTCCAATCNGGTTGTGTGAAAGATCTAACTGAATCTGGCTGCANTTGGTATTCAACTTCATTTTCTGAACACTCTTTCATCGAACGGGAATCCATGACAACATTGCCTGAATGGTCTACAACCCAAATCTCACCACGGCAAGATGTTGAAAAGTCAATTGCAACATTTTCAGGTCCATTGTTGAATATTGAGATGTCTGGGCTAAAGGATTCCATTTCACCAAACTGGTTATCTCCTTCAAGAACTAAATCTAAGGAAATGGAATCAAGATTGCCTGAGTTTACTCCTTGGTCAGAATCGGGCAAAGCATCAAATGAAATTGTTTGAGATAGTTCACTATCTCCGATGGAGACGGCGAACTCATTAGTTCCAATTTCCAGTAAGTATGGAACCTGAGCAATCGTAACAATTTGATTAGCTAGCAAATTGTTTGGCCCGCATTCACCTAACAACTCTGAGTTGATAATCAATTTACACTCTCCGAAATCAAGAGCAACATCTTCATCCAATGAGTTGTGAAGTCTAACGGAGATGATTGCCGGTTCTGCTTCAGAGAAGACATCATCTCGTGCGGTAGCGATGACACTCAANTCNAGACCTTCAGGGATGTCAAAAGGCGATTGAACGTGTACAGGAACCGAAGAAGAGAGTTCTTCACCTGGGATGAAATACTCTACCGTGTAATCACCCGAAGGCACAATCTCTCCTTCAGAATTGGTCAAGTCCCAAGTCAGTGAATCGAAGCTAGTAGTCGAAAATGCATCGATATCCATGCCTCTGCTTTGTTCAAGACATGCTTCTGTTCCATCATAAACCAAAACAGATTGGCTCCAAACCCTGAGAACTTCGTCACAAGAAGGGTCGACTACTATGCTGGTCGCCTCTCCGTCATTAGCGAGTGATGCAGTTAATTCAACAACGTCACCACTGCCGTACCAGCCCTTGTCTGGAGCATCGATAATTGTTGCATTTAGGCTGAGATTATTATTATCTGCAAATGCGTTAGGAGCCATGATTGCCAGCAGCCCGGCAAGAACCACAGCCAGCATTCGCTCTCTGCCCATGGTANACCATGGGCGTCATCCCTTAGAAGTGATGCGGTTCATGCCATTGGTGAGCGAAGATGGCGGATTGCATCCTAGAGACTGAAAAAATGCTAGTT
>PBXT01000043.1 GCA_002727695.1 Methanobacteriota archaeon
ATAAGGACGAGAAATCTCCTCTTTGGGACCCTTTTGAATAGGTACTCTGCTTTATATAGGGGTTTATAATCGGCCCATTTATGAACGATGANGACCGTTTAACAGTAGTGAATGTCGTTGCTAGCACAAGAGTAGCGGAAGAACTAGACCTGCCAGACATCGCAATTCAGTTGAATTGTGAGTANGAACCAGAGCAATTCCCTGGTGTCGTATACCGTGTATCAGACCCAAAACTTGCTATCCTAATGTTCCGCTCCGGACGTGCTGTATGCACTGGTGGAAAGGATGAGGATAACATCCACACTGGTATCGAGCGAATGATCAACGATCTGCGCTCTGCTGGAATCACAACTTGGGACCTAAAGGACGTAGAGATNGAAGTCCAGAACATGGTTGCAACCTATGCTCTNCACTACCCTGAAGACTACGACGGAAATGACAAGTTCACCGGTGAGCCACAAGCTGGTCAGCCACGTAAGTTGAANCTGAACAACCTAACTTTCCACCTACCTTTCGACAAGGTCGAATACGAACCAGAACAGTTCCCTGGTCTAATTTATCGTCTTGACTATCCTAAGGTNGTCTGTCTGATTTTCGGATCGGGCAAGATGGTAATCACCGGTGCTCGCCACAAGGACGAGATTCTTGAGGCAGTCCAGATTATCCAAGACGAGTTAGCAGACTTGCTGTGATCTCAATGCAGCCATTAGGGCCTAGTGAGGTCGATGCTGAAAGCATTGATGTCTGGGTAGTTTCGCACGGCGGCGTAGCATCTAACGCTCTTTGTGACCATATGCAAAAGCAGGGTTTGCGAACAAGACCTGAAAATTACGGACTTATCTGTCACAAACAACACCCTGGAGTAAGCATTGGAAAACCAATTCTGGTAATACACGGCGACTATCTTGATGCTATTCGCTCGATGGACAGGAGAAAATTCCTAACGGCAAATGCTGCAAAGATGTGCCTAGGAATCAACGCCCCAGAGATTCCTCTCTCAAGATTCATACAATCTTTCCCGCAAGACCCTGTAGGTTTCTCGATGTTCCTCGAAAGCTTCAGACAAGCCAAACAAGATGGCTTAGACCAAATCGCATTCTTGCGCTATCCATACTCAAATGATGAGGCAATTGAAGCATTCCAATCGATTGGAGTGGATGTCGACATGACTGGTTTTGCTCTACGTGAAAGGAAAAAGAAGTACTCGCCCCGTTCTAAAGATGTCAAATCAATTCTTGAGACATATCAGAGCTTTGACTTCAAGGAGTGATGAACATGATAGGTTGGATAAGCACCTGGGGAATCAGGTGCGGTATTGCAACTTACTCTCGCTTCTTAGTCGAACAGATGGATGATGTCGTAGTCATGTGTCAATCTGGGGAAGGCGATGTTGAAGGCGCAATCCCCTGCTGGAAGAGAGACTCGAATTTCTTCGGAGGCATCATCGCTCAGATTGCTGCTAAAGGAATAGATACTGTTGTTATTCAACACCAACCGGGATTGCTTCGCTTCTCATACCTCAATGAGTTATTGTTGAAACTGGATGAGATGGATGTCAGGGTCTTAATCACGATGCACAATACACGCGACCGCTCAATGATCTTCCCAAGCAAAAGAATTGAGAAAGCGGTTGAAGGACTCAAGACCTGTTCAACGGTAATGGTTCACACAAATGCTGATGTTGAAAATCTAAGAAAACTAGGAATCACGGATAATGTAGTCATGATTCCTCACGGAATATACCCCCCTCCTTCAGATTCAGCAGAAACNCTGCCAATTGAAGGTAGAGTGATGGGGACCTTTGGATTCTTATTACCCCACAAAGGCCAATTGCAACTTGTTGAAGCCTTTGAGAGATTACCAGGGTGGGACCAACTTCTGTTGCTCTGCGCCACTAGAGATGGTACTGGAAATACCGAGAAGAAAATCAATTCTATCATTGAAAGTAAAGGTCTGCAAGACCGTGTTAAACTGGTGACTGATTTCTTGGACGATGACGTTGCAATCGCTACTCTAGCAAAGTGTGAACTGTTGGTTTTCCCATACCAGAACACCAAAGAATCCGCATCTGGAGCTGTTAGAATGGGTGTCGCATCGGGTGTGCCAATCGCAGTTTCACCGATTCCAATCTTCGATGATGTCAACGGCGCTATCAGAATGAGAGGTGGAACTGTTGACGATATTGTTGCAAGCATCTCTATGCTTTCACAAGAGGAACTAGACAATTCGAGACAAGCGATTGTCGAATTGAGAGATTCCCTTCAGTGGGACGAAGTCGCCAAGAGAATTCAAGAGCGGCTCAGGTAGTCAATAATCTGCTCAGCAGCTTCTTCTGCGCTTAATTGAGTTGTGTCAATCCTGATTTCTGGGTCCTGTGGAGCCTCATACGGGCTAGAGATTCCTGTGAAATTTGGCAACTCTCCCGCTCTAGCCTTGGCATAGAGGCCTTTGACATCTCTTTGTTCACAGACCTCGAGTGGGGTGTCGACAAAGACTTCGACAAACTCTCCTCCATCCATCATACCTCGAACCATTTCTCTCTCTGATGCGAAAGGAGAGATGAATGAACTAATGCAAATCAACCCAGCTTCGACCATCAGCTTAGATGTCTCGCCAACCCTGCGAATATTCTCGACACGGTCTGCTTTAGTGAATCCTAAGTCACGGTTTAGTCCATGTCTAATGTTATCGCCATCNAGAGTAATCGTATGGCGACCCATCGCCTGCAACTTCTTTTCCAAGATATTTGCAATAGACGATTTCCCAGAACCGGATAGCCCGGTGAACCAAATCAAGCGAGGGCGCTGGCTCTTCTGTTCTGCTCTACTTTGCTTTGTCACATCCATAGATTGCCAATGGATATTGTCAGCACGACGCAAAGCGAAATCAATCAATCCCATTCCAACAGTATTGTTTGTCATACGGTCAACAATAACGAATCCACCCATTACCGGGTCGTTATCGTAAGGATCGAAGGCGATGCGAGATGAAAGAGAGATATTNCAGACTCCAATTTCGTTCATNTCCAAAACCTTAGCAGGCAATTCTTCCANAGTATTNACATCAATTCTGTGCTTTAGACGACCNAGGGTCATNGGNGAAGTNTGNGAATTAGATTTGAANAGNTANTGACGACCCGGCATCATTGCAGAATCATTCATCCATAGNATTCTNGCTTGGAATTGGTCNGCACTACTGCAAGGNGAATCTGCAGAGGTGATGATATCACCNCGTGAGATGTCGATCTCATCNGTAAGNGTTAGCGTTACTGAGCGACCAGCGCCCGCNAATTCCAAATCNCCATCATAGGTCACAATCCTTGCGACAGTTGATTCTGTACCGCTTGGTAGAACTCTGATTTTATCTCCGGCAGAAATACATCCACTTCCGATTAAACCAGCAAACCCTCTGAACTCACGGTTAGGGCGATTTACCCATTGAACTGGCATTCTGAATGGGCGTGATTGTGAACTTGCTGCAACCTCGACCGTCTCCAAGTATTCCATTACGGATTGGCCATCGTACCATGGTGTGTTTTCGCTGGACTCGACGATGTTATCTCCTTTCAGAGCAGAAATAGGGATTGCAGTTATCTCTTCNAGGGTCAATGCTTCATTTGCAAAGTTTGTGTAATCTGATTTTATTTGGTTGAATACTTCCTCTGAATAATCGACCAAGTCCAACTTGTTAACCGCAAGAATAATTCTCTTNACACCTACCATAGATACGATGAATGAATGTCTGCGAGTTTGGGTCAAGACTCCTTGACTTGCATCTACTAGGATGATTGCAACATCAGCGGTTGATGCTCCAGTTGCCATGTTTCGAGTATATTCTTCGTGTCCAGGAGTATCGGCAACGATGTATTTTCTCTTGTCAGTAGAAAAGAATCTGTAAGCGACATCTATTGTAATGCCCTGCTCTCTTTCAGCAGCTAGCCCATCGACAAGTAATGCAAAATCGATTTCTCCTTCTTGAGTTCCAACCTTCTTTGAATCAGCTTCTAATGCGGCTAGATGGTCATCAAACAACATATGTGATTCGTAGAGCATTCTACCAATCAACGTGGANTTCCCATCGTCAACCGAACCACATGTAATGAATCTAAGCAATTCCTTTTGCTCATGTGCAGCAAGATAGGACTCTATGTCCTCTGAAATNAGGTCACTTACGTGCACCATCAGAAATACCCCTCTTGCTTTTTCTTCTCCATAGAAGCGGTGCTGTCGAAATCGATTACTCTGCCCTCTCTCTCAGAAGTTGTTGTCAACAACATCTCTTGAATGACATCGGGTAATGTATCTGCTTCGGACTCTACCGCACCGGTTAGTGGATAGCATCCAAGCGTACGGAATCTGACGGTTTTCATCATCGGCTCTTCGCCTTCTTTCATTGGCAGACGGTCATCATCTACCAGAATCAGAACGCCATCTCTTTCGACTACAGGTCTGGGCTTAGCCAAGTACAATGGCACGATTGGGATTTTTTCTAGATGGATGTACTGCCAGATATCTAGTTCTGTCCAGTTTGAAAGTGGGAACACTCTGATGGTTTCCCCAGGATTCTTGCGAGCATTGTAGACATTCCAAAGTTCTGGCCTCTGCCTTTTTGGGTCCCAATGGTGATTCTCGTTTCTGAATGAAAATATCCTTTCCTTGGCTCGAGATTTTTCTTCATCCCTACGCGCTCCACCGAATGCAACATCGAATCCGTGCTTGTCGAGAGCTTGTTTCAACCCTTGAGTTTTCATGACATCAGTGTGCTTTGCTGAACCGTGAACAAATGGATTCATCTTCATTTGTTCACCTTCAGGATTGATGTGGACAATCAATTCCAAACCGAGTTCCTCAGCCATCTTGTTGCGGAAACCAATCATCTCAGAAAACTTCCACATCGTGTCGATATGCATTATCGGGAATGGTGGTTTTGCTGGATAAAATGCCTTCATTGCGATATGTAGCATAACTGAAGAATCCTTTCCAATCGAATANAGCATGACTGGGTTTTCTGCTTCAGCGACAACCTCTCTCATGATATGGATAGCNTCGGCTTCCAATCTCTGGAGATGTGTCATTCTGTCTTGCATACAAGCACCTCAAGCAGACCTGCGGGAGTTGACTTCATTCATCAAGGCTGTTATCTCCGCCTTGGGCAGATTATCGATGNCGCCAGCCGTTGCTCGGCCTCCTCCTCCAAACATTGCACACAACTCACCAATGCCGGTTTGGCCTCTCATCGAGATCTGGAATGTGCTTCCTTTATCGATAGCAATTACATGTGGGCCTGCACCTTTCTCGTTGATTCTGTGAGCCATTACTCCGACTACTCTACGTGCCCATGCTTCGTTTGGTAGCAGGAAAAATCCGTCTTGTTCTGTAATTGATTCAGCATTAGAAATGTCATAATCAAAGCCTTGCTTAAGCTTCGCAAAGGCGGGTGATTGCATGAACTGTTCAGGAGTTTTAGATTCAAGACATAGCATCATCAATTCATCAGGGTGGAAATGTAGGTCTGTCAAATCCGCACCATATCCATTGTAATTGAGCAACTCGCCTAATTCCTTGTATTCAGGAATAGAGGAATGTTTGGACAAGCCATCACCATGCAGTGCGACTTGTGCCCAATTAGATTCAACGCCTAGATATTGTTCTACAATTCTAGCGGTACAAACATTATCGGAAGTGTCAATATATGCGTTGATTGATTCTATCTTGTCGCCTGCAAGGTGGTGGTCAAACCAAGTGATATCGGCTCCACCTTGCGCTAATTTTTGCGCCATTGAATGATTACGGGCCAATGAAATGTCCATTACGATAACTTCGTCGTCCTCACTTGGATGGATTCGGTCCAACAGTACGATGTCGCGCTTCACACCAGTGATGCGTTTNCCTTCAACGCCATGCACCAATCCCCACTGCACCATTGAGCAAATGCCATCGGCATCGCCATTGTATGCAAACCAGCGCATGCTGTGGCGACTTAGGCATCAGACATGAGTCTATGCATCAAATTTTCAAAATGCGTTGAAGTGGTACATTTTTCTTGGTTTTAGGAATAATCTAGAATTTACTTGTCGCCCGCATCTATATCTATTCCCCGTTTCCATAAGCATTCATGCGCCGAGAGTTGGGGATGGCAATCATCCTCCTTCTTTCCACTTTAGTTGTGGTTCCGCAAGTGGAAGCTGGCGGCCTAGGTAGTGAAGATCCGGGCGTCAGTGACACGGTTACATGGCGTGTTGGAGACAAGTGGGTGTATGCTGGTGCATTTGACCCAACCGTTCTAGTCCAGGATGCTGGCGTAGATGCGGTTGTTGGAACAATTAGCGGAGACGCTACAACAACTGTTGATGCAGTAAGTGAGGTCGACATTGATGGCGTTCCAACCTTAGTGTATGAAACATCATCTAAGGCGGATTTCGACAAAGGCGGCGTTGCTCTTGAAGGCTATACTGGAAACCTATTCATTCAATTTCAGGTAGATGAAGTCCGCAGAGTTTCAGACTTAGCTAAGCTTTCAACTGACCTTTCTCTCAATGTCAGATATGTTCCTTATGGAATCTCATCACTAACCCAACAAATTGCTGATATCACAATATCAACAACCTATGACCCGATGAGCGAGAACTACGATTTCCCCCTGCGAATCGGTGAGACATGGAACACATCCTATGTTTCATCAACAGCATGGTCTGGCTCCTCTGATTACATCACTCCATTCCCACAACCAACAAGTGGTGCTAATCACACTAATTGGGAAATTACAGATGTTGGCAAACCGATTAACAGCTTAGGAGAACAAATCGCATATGGAGGATGTAATGCTTCATACGAATTGACTTCTTATGACGACAATGGTACTGAAACATCCTATGAGTGGTTCTGCCCTGAAGTTAGAAATTATGCTTGGTCGCATACTGAAGAAGACATTGGCTTAGTCATTGATTTCAGATTGAAACAATATATGCCTGTAGCATCGACAGGGGTTGTTGCTAACACCAATCCTGGATATCGCAACATGAATCTCGATGTTGAATTGTCAACTCAAATCACTGCACTGAACACTCCAATAGAGGTTTGGGCTAACGTCACCGATTCCTCAGGAACTCCGCAACCGGGGCAAACTGTTGAGATTAGACATGAGGCTGAGGGATTCTCCACAACTGCAGTAACGGCTGCGAATGGCAGCGCTTGGGCCATAGTCCAAGTTGGAGATGCCACTGACACATCAGCGACTACTGTCGACTGGTCTAGTCATGGAATTGTGGCATCTAGCAATGGCATGTATGGAGTTGCAACCATTACTCTGGATGAGAATATCGTGGGTCTTGACTTAGTTGCGGCATACGAAAGATCAAGCATTTTGCGAAACCGTAGCGGGGAGTTAACCACACTGAATTCGATATCTGGATTCAATGTTCTGCCCGGTGACCATCTTACAATTCAGTTGCCGGTCTACAACCGAGGAATCACAACAAGCAATCCAACGACCACTCACATCACTTATCCCGATGGCTTTGAGATAACTGAATCATTGCCTGCGTTGGCGCTTTACGAGCAATACATATTCGAAATTGAATGGCTGGTCGATGTCAACTCTAGCATAGATAACAAAACGATTCAATGGGAAGTTGACCGTCAGATGCTGAATCCAAACGATGCCGATTCTGCAAACGACATCGGCACTTTACCGATTTTCATAGGTAGCGCACCGACTTTTGTCGGTGAAGACATGACTGCGTGGACAAATGAGAAGATTCTAATCAATGCATCAGATTCATTTGATGAAGATGGAGGAGATGTTTGGTGTGAATTCGATATTGAATACGATGACGGCACTCGTTCCACCGCTAACCAAAAAGTAATGCGAAGTGGTTGTTCTATCAATTGGACTTGGATTGATGATGGCTTATTCTCAATCTTCGTCACGGTTACTGATGAAGAAGGCGATTCGATTGTCGAATTGCTAGAAGTCGAAATCAGAAATCGTGCACCTAGTGTTTCGATTTTCTCCCAAAGGGAACAGGTGAGAGTTGAGCATCCTGTTACCTTGTATGTGCTTGCAAACGATTCCGATTCTGAAGACCCGTGGCCGGGACTAGTAGACATACACTGGCCTAATGCACAGTGTGAGGAAGGATACTACACGCGAGTCTGTACTACAACTGCATGGGAGGAAGGATTGCATACCTTCACAGCAGTAGGAACTGATGATGACGGTAATCAAACATATGCAACAATCGATATTGAATTCACAAATATTGCACCACACGATGTTGCAGTAACTATGCGGGATGAATATGACAACCTCATCGAGGCAACGGGACAAATGACATGGCACGTACAGGAGGACCAAATGGTCGAGTTATCTGCAAGAGCTGAAGATTCAATCGATGACCTATCGGGACTAAGTTACGAATGGTCTTTCGGTGTCAGCACTGATGGAAGAGAATCGAAAGTTCCTGCTATGTGGACAGATGCTGGAATGAAGACTATACTCGTGAAAGCAATTGACTCTGAAGGTGAAGATAGTGGATGGGTTGAGCGCTGGGTCGATGTCCAGAACATGGAGCCACAACTTGAGGACTTGCCCGAAGTTATGGCCGTTGCTGAAGGGCAAAGCGTCAGTCTTTCTGGCATAGCATGGGACACCGTTTCGGACATGGAGGACCTGATTGTATGCTGGGATATTGACCCCGGAGCAGATACTGATGGAATCGGTTCTGCGGACGATGATTGTGACGTGACTGGAAATAACTTGACTTGGTCTTGGCAAAATGCTGGAGTCTACAATGTGGTATTCCATGCAACTGATGATGATGGGGCAAGGAACTCCTCTTCTGCCACAATTACTGTTCTGAATTTACCGCCTATTGTGCTTACAAATGTACCTAGCAAAGCTATTGCGGGNGAGATTATCACCCTCGATGCATCAATGACTAGAGATTCCTTAATCGATCGAGAGTACCTAACTGTTGTCTGGGACATCGATTGCTCAGTAGATAGCGATGGAGACGGAATCAAGGACAATGATGCAGACCTTGTTGGTTCCAAAGTCGACTACAAATTCCCACGTGCTGGTAAGTTCAAAATCAAGGCTATAGCATGGGATGAAGAAATTATGAAACCGAGTAGCAAAACTATGGTTGTTGAAGTCGATTCTCCAGACATGACTGCCTTCGAGGAAGTCATGGGNTCGCTAACTGGTGAAGAGGCGAATCCTTTCATTCAACTGATGCTAATTGCAATAGTTATCGCAGGAGTTGCGATGCTGCTAAAGCGAGGACAGAAAAAGAAAAAATCGGTTTGGGACGATGATGATGGACCAGTAATAGAAGCACCCCTAGAAGCACCTTCAATGGACTTATTCCAATCATCTGATTCCNTTCAATCTCAAACAGATATGGCTTCACAAGCACTGCCAGTTCCAGAGGGAGGCCTGCCGGAAGGATGGAGCATGGAACAATGGCAACACTATGGGCATCAGTATGCAGAAATGCGGCAAACTGATGAAGGACAGTATGAAATGTAATGAGGTCTTCGTATTATCATGCGAAGCGCCATTCCCATCTTTATTCTCGTTCTGATGACTGCGTATGGGCCTCTTTCGATGCTAGAAGAATTAGATGCTCCTGATGCTATCAAATTCAGTGAAGAGAACAACGGAGTTCACGATGTTCCTACATGGAGAATAGGTGACAAATGGGTGTATGAAACCCAATTCGATGTTGCTCAATTAATCCAACAAGCTAACGTTTCAGCATCATTGAACACCTTAACAGGTGATACAACTATGGAAGTTGTAGACATTAGATTCGAAGACATTCAAGGCGTCCAAACCTTGGTTTATGAAGTTGAAATCGAAGGTGAGTTCACTTCTGGAAACAGTGGTGCTACNTTGCAAGGTCAAACCGGAAGATTAGATATCGAATATGATGGAATTGACATTCTCAGAGCGAGTGACCTTTCAATGTGGGATTCAGAATTTACCTTGGATGTAAAGTTCGCACTCTTCAACATAGGTTTGCTGACCACAACTTTGGCTGACATAACATTTGGAACCGTGTACGAACCGCCAAGAGAGAAGTATGATTTCCCGCTAAGAACTGGGGATCAGTGGGTTAGTTCCTACGAATCTGGAACAAATGTAACCGGTTCCTCGGACTATTTCGACCCAACATCATTCGATACTCCNTACATAGAAGACAACACAACATACCAAGTTACAACTGACGGTGANCCTACTGAAGATGGTTCTGGCATAGACTACACAGGCTGCTCTGATTCATACAAAGTAAACAACTGGAACAACACCGGCTCCCCTGGTGGATTTGAGTGGTATTGCCCCGCAGTCAGGTCTTACGCATGGTACAGAATTGTAAATCCTGCTGGATTCCAGATCGATTGGAAGCTGAAAACATACACACCTGCTGATTCGGGTGGAGTCTCTATTGGTTCATCTCCGGGAATAAGAAACATCAACATCGAAGTCACACCAGAGTTTGTCGCNATTTTACCTAATGCAACTGAGGAAGTTGTAGGTCACATGACGGTGAACGGAAACAATGAGGTTGGAACCAATTTACAACTTCGTTATGAATCTGAAGGAACGGTTATGAGTTTAACAACGGATAGCAATGGAGAGGTTACACCAGACCTCGATGTCGGTTATTTCCAAGATTCATCCCCTGCATCGGATGATTGGACCAGTAATGGTGTNATAATTTGGGACCCTGTGAGTAAAATCGTTGGCGCCGCCACGATTGTTATGGATCTCTCCGTAGTCGGTGTAGATTTAATCGCACAGGCAGAATCGATGATTGTAACTAGAACTAGAGGAAATGATACGACCGTTCTAAACCAAGCGAGTGGGTACAATGCACTCCCGGGTGACAGCATACATTTCTCTGTCCCAGCTCAAAACAGAGGTGTATTGACTTCCCCGGCCACTGAAATGGAAATCACAACTCCAGACGGAGCAACAATCAGAGGAAACCTGCCTGCACTAGGGCCATATTCTGAAGGTAGGGTTGATGTCAATTGGACCGTCCCTACCGATGCATCAATCGGAATTCAAACCCTTTCGTTTGTCGTTGACCCAGACGAGACCGTCACAGCAGACGCAAACAGAACCAACAATTACGCATCACTTGATATNTTCATTGGCAGAATGCCTGTCCCTGCAATGACACTTNTTGACAATGTATACACCTTTGAGAATGTATCAATCGACGCCTCAGCATCATATGATGTAGATGGAGGCCCAGTCGAGTGTTACTTTGAGATTGAGGATGGAATTCGCACAGAGTACATTGACTCCACATCATGTATGGCTAACTGGTCATGGGTAGATGATGGAGATTGGGAAGTCAAAGTTACAGTAGTAGATGACGAACTTGATGAGGTCGTCATGGTGATGAATGCAACAGTCCTAAACCGAGCCCCATATGTCAACCTAACAACAGACACACCTGTCGTATATGCTGGGCAACCAATTACATTTAATGCATCAGACAGTGGTGACATAGATACGATTTCTGAAGAGGGAGATTATGTGGACATAACATGGCCAAACAGCACGTGCANCCAAGGATTGTTTGGCCCTGAATGTACATTCACCCCTGAAGAAGAAGGNACGTTCACAGTGGAAGTTCTTGTCATTGATGATGACAATGCNACTACTTCTGATTTCTTCACCTANGAAGTGCTGAATGTAGCACCAACAATTGGAGAAATGAGATTCTCAATTGATGGGATTCCGTATCTTCCTGACGAAGATGGAACATGGAATATTGACGAAGATGTTGTAGCATCTCTTGAAATCGATGCAGATGATACTCTGTCCGACAAGGAAGACCTNTTGATTACATGGTATCCTGACGATTTGGACCAAAACTGGACGGTTACGACATCAGGACCTAATTCTGCAATAACTGCATCATGGGGCACTTCTGGATTNCACACCATCAGAGCATTCGCAATCGATGATAATGGTGAAACCAGTGAGGATATCCTCGGCTACGTGCGTGTAAACAATATCGCACCAGTTCTGGATACACTGCCTGCGCAAAAAGCCCTATTCGAAGACGAAGTGCTCAATCTGAGTGCTTTTGCAACCGATGTTGCTGACCAAGATGAATTGATGTATTGCTGGGATCTGATTGTGTCAATAGATACTGATGAAAATGGAATCGCAACCGATGACTGTGATGTGCAAGGTCCCGACCTTGTATTTTCATGGACATCTCCTGGATTGCGAACAATCACCGTCAATGTATGGGATGATGACAATGCAACAGATTCTTTCTCAATTGATGTAACTATTGTAAATCGACCACCTGCTGCTAATATCTTTGTTCCAGAAGGTGGATTTTTGATTACAGAAGGTGAATCAATAACTTTCGATGGGACAAATTCATCAGATTCTCCGACCGATAGAAGTAGCCTACAATTCATTTGGGACGACCCTAACACTGAAGGTGCAAGTCAAGACGGGGCAGGAGAAGAATTCACAATCAAGTTCGACAGGCCTGGCAAATACTTTGTCAACCTGACCGTTACTGATGATGACGGTAGGTCTAGCACAGCATCTGTACTAGTTGAAGTCAAAGAAAAGCCATCTGAAGGACTGTTTGGAATGACAACTTCTACTGCAGTAGGTGCAGCATTGGGAGTAATCATTGTCCTTCTAGTTGTAGTACTGCTGCTTCGAGGAAGAGAATCTGATTCCGTTCCTTACGAGACCAAAGAAACGTCTGACATGATATGGGGTGAAAGCCCGCCAGCAGTTGCAACAGCCGCAGAAGTTCCTGAACCTGTTGCAGCAGCCCCGGAAGCTGCAAGTGCTGGTCCGCCAATTCCTGCAACCGGCCTACCCCAAGGCTGGACAATGGAACAGTGGGCATATTATGGTGAGCAATACCTTGCGTCTCTTCCACCTGCTCCTGCNGAAACCTACGCNCAACCTGTACAACAGGAATACCAGGCTCAACAGCCAGCCCCTGCATACAACCCGGAGCCGGTTCAAACCATCGCAGAACCTGCTCCTTCACTACTCGACAGGACGATGGTTCAAGAACCAGNACCGTCCGNTGCNTCNCAGGNCCTAGCCGATCTTCTAGACGACTTGGACCTTTGAGTAGTGNNAAAAGATGGGAACACTATGGCAATTTTTTGGATTTCCAGACCCGGAAGCCCCGGCGCCTGAAAGCGTAA
>PBXT01000044.1 GCA_002727695.1 Methanobacteriota archaeon
CTGCCATCAGAGAATCTATTTTTGTACTTCCGTGCACCGCTTTTACCAACTGCAACCTTTCCCACATCAAAGGGAATTTCAGCTCCGCTATCAGCGCTCATCATCAAAACGTAAGCCCCATGATTACCACCAAGGCCTGCATCTAAAACCAAGGACAATGCTTTGTCCTTGAGTTCCTCCATCTCCAGAAATGAAGGATTTGAATTAACTTTACCAAGTTCGATTCTTGTTAGATGAAATTCGAGTTGTATTGCGCATTTGACATTACCTAGCGTCATTCATCTTCACCTCGGCGGAATGTGTACTTCAGTGGAATGCCACCGATATCAGGCGTAACATTGCTCAGGGAGGACCCTAGGTTGTGAGAGAATCCATAATCGCCAAGCCAGCTGGAGAAAATCTGATGCATTTCAACAACGAAACTAGGCTCGGAAGACTGGTTGGTAACATCATCATAGAGTCTGGTGAGAGCTATTCGCATCACATCGGCAGCGTTGGTGTTGAATTTCTCTTTCAACACATTCATCATAGTTGGCTGGTCACCGAAGAGTCGCACCGTCGTTCTGTCTTGTCTAGACATGGTTTCACCTGTAAGCCGGCCCAAAAGGTTGGCGCTTTTAATAGTACCGAAGATGCCAAGATTGGATAATAGTTAGAAAAAACGGTCCGACACGTGTCAAAAGTTCTTTCAAACATGTACGAAATCTAAGTTTGATTTGATTTTGGAAATTGAAAGTGCTTTGAGTGAAAGCGGCTTGGACTGTTCATGCGAGAGTATCCCTCAGACCGCGTTGACGTGCGCAGTGATACAGTTACTCAGCCAACTGCGGCTATGCGCGCATTAATGGAGAGCGCTAAAGTTGGTGATGATGTTCTTGGTGACGACCCAACCGTAATTGAATTGCAAAACCGATTAGCGAAGATGTTTGGAAAAGAAGCGGCTCTCTTTGTTGCTAGTGGAACTATGGCTAATGCGATCGCATTGAGGACCCATACAGTACCAGGTGACGAGATAGTTTGTGACAAGACCGCTCACATCTACAAATACGAAGGCGGAGGATATGCAGCACTTTGTGGAGCATCAATTTCACTTGTTGAAGGAGAGGGCGGATTGATGACTGCAGAACAGGTCAAGAAGGCAATTCGCAAGGCAGAAGGTTCTGGCTCACATTATCCAGATGGTACTCTAGTATGCGTGGAAAACACGTCNAACCTCGGTGGAGGCGCATGTTATTCTCAAGAAGCACTGGACGAAATTGCNGCNGTAGCCAAGGAGAACGGGTGTGCTACTCACATCGATGGTGCAAGAATATTCAACGCATCAATTGCAACTGGAGTGGACGTTGCAAGAATGTGCAGGGATTATGATTCGGTTTCAATTTGTCTTTCAAAGGGACTTGGTGCGCCTGTGGGTTCAGTACTAGTTGGCTCTCAAGAATTCATCAACAAGGCTCATCGCTGGCGCAAGATGTTTGGCGGTGGCTGGAGACAAGCCGGTGTATTGGCAGCTGCTTGTCTACATGCATTAGACCATCATGTAGAACGGTTAGCAGAAGANCATATCCGTGCAAGGAAAGTTGCTGAAGCAATCAACGCTATGGACAACTTCAGCGTTGATCTAGAAGCAGTTCAAACGAACCTTGTTTATGTTAATTGTAACATTCCTGCAGCNGACCTTGTCGTATCTTTAGCAGAACATGGAATCGACATGTTCGACCTACCGTACAACCGAGTAAGAGTTGCAATTCATTTGCACATAACAGATGAAGATGTGGACAGAATCATTGCTGCTTTCGCTGCACAGTGATTGCTGCAAACATCGAAATTGCTACCACAGCAATTAGGCTTACACCAGGCAGACTACTGTCTTCTTCATCTTCTGAATCATCATCGACAGGCTCGCTAGGGGTCTCGTCCACCGGTTCGGGTAGGATTACTTCGTGAATCAGGTGTACTTGTAGGTCGTCACCATCGTATGCAGTTGGTAATGTTACTTCCATTGAACCTGCAGTAGCGTTACCCAGTTCGATAATTCCTCTTACACTCTTGTGGTAATATTCCTCTTGGTTACCACCATCAGGGAAATGTGCTAGAACTTCGACAATCCAAAGCGAGGATTTGATTTCACTATCTTCAGGGAAGNTAGCCATGTCAACAGCTAGATTCCAAGTAGCGATTGGGTTCGAATCGTTGGTAACAATCCATCCAAGTGAAGAAGAACCGACGCCTAGATTCAAGGCGTTTTGCAAGTTTTGATTGTAATCCTCTTGCAGGGTTTCTCCATCTGGAACGCTTCCAACTTGTCTTATAGTCCCGTTGAAAACGGCGGTAGGAGGGAGCCTTTGCTCGTATCTCTCAATCCACCGGTCATCTCCTTCTTGGGAACCCAATGGGTCTTCATTTTCTCCAATGTATCTATGGAAATGATATGTTTGCATGTGGTTTTCATCTGAAATATCGTCTAGCGCATGTTCAACCTCGATACAATTTGTGCACCAAGTGGCAGTNTAATCTTCAACAATCGCAGGCAAATCAGAAAGGTTACTGGTAACATCTCCTGAAACATTTGCATCTACGTAAACGCCACCAAAAATTGGACCGACGTCTTCCAAAGTCTGTGGGCTTCCAGCCTGAGAAGTAGGAACTGTAGAGATCCCTAGAACTAGTGCAATCAAGATAACGCGGGCTCGCATAATTTCCCGAGAGCACACTAATGTTTGAATGTTCTACTTAGGATTAAGGCGTGGGTTCAAGAACCACCGCCGCCGAGTGGGTGCGTTGGCGGACCTTTCTATGACGACCGAACAAGAGATAGCATCGACCAGCCTTTCAATGGAGGCTGTTCCGTCAGGTCGTGCTATGCCAGATTGGTTGGTTGAATCTTTACTCAAAGGTAGACGTTTGATGGTCATTCATCCAAGTGAGGAATGTAGAAAACAGACGATAGAATCACTACATAGAATCGGAGACCGCAAGTCAGTAGACACCACTCATCATCTTACAATTAAGAGATTAATCGGCATTTTACACCTTGATTTGAGATTACCAGTTCTAATGGAAGATGATGGTATACTGTTTGAGAAAACCCACAGAGCAATAGCTGAAACGGCATCAAATCACGGTTTCCCTCTTTTACTAACAAATCCTAATCACCGTTGGTCTCGTTCAAGAAGCCGTCGTTTACTTACCCTATACCGTGAGTTAACCAAGTTGCGAAGACCATGGGATTGGGAAGAAGACCCTGGCGCCAAGTCTTGCGATAAGGTACTGAAGTCCCTAGAATCTGAGATGAAAGCAACTCATCCATACAGGCTTGAAAGGACTGTTTTGGAAGCTCTAAGAGAAAGCGAAGAAGCCCCTTTCACGATTGCCGATGTTGAGGGCATAATTATGCTAGACCACCCGTCTGGAATTAGCGAAGTTGAGATAGCAATTCTTCAGCAATTGTCCAAGTTCACAGGCATGCATCAATTGGTGAATCCGGGCTCTCACAGACTCGGATTCCATGGTGAATACATAGAGGATATCGCACCGATTAGGAGTAATTCTGCTTTACCTGAGTGGGTACCACAGCACGATGTGTGGGCGCCAACAACAGCGCCAAATTGGTCTACACACATAGGTGAGTCAAGAGGGCGTCAAATCCATCGTGTAATGTGTGAATTAAATGAGCACACACATCTTGCATTAGCAGATTTATTGAATCAAATCGATGGAGAAATCGTAGTAGTTAGTGGAGATGCTGAAGCGCTGAAATTACGTATGAGACCCTATCTTGAATCAATGGGTTACCAGCTTAATTCTCCATCGGTCAAGGTCAGCGAAACCAGTGCGGTTTCAAGGATAATATCATTTGCAGAATTATCGCGCGGAGAAGAGGCATGGTCTCTCAATCGCCTTAGTGAAATGTGGTCGCAAATAGAGTTGCCAATGAGTTGGCCAATCCTCGATTTACAACACCCTGTACATGAAGATTGGAAGCCAAGATTACACCCTCACATATTGTCAGAAATCGCTAGAGGTTTCCACTTACTTGGAGGAAGAGGTGCTCTGCGAAGATGGTATTACACTCTATCCCAGGCTAGCCCAAGGGCAGGTGTAAATCCGGAACAAAGGATGCGAGAATTGGAAGAATGTCAGTGGTGGCTTGCCTNTATTGCGAATTGGATGCACCCTATTCTTCCTGTAATAGACCAGGAAGTAGTATCGCAAAATGTGACAGGTTGCTCTTCAGGTGAATCACTACCTCTGCCTACAGCCCCAAGTGATATTGTTGGATGGATCAATTCATGCATGGAACAAATTGATTGGCAAACCGTGACTTCAAGAGACAAAATCCTCGCTAACACGCTTCCGGGATTACAGCATTTCATGGCATCAATCTCTCGCTTGCAAAGCGAGAATATCAAGTTTGAAGCGGATGATTTCTTTGAGATACTTGAGGTACTTTCCACTACTACAGAAATCCCTAGTATTCGTTCTGGGGACAAAGGTCTCAGGATTCTTACACCAGCACAAGCATATGGTCTTGAATCTGAATATCTGATTCTATGTGGAATTGATGCAGAAACATGGTCAATGAAGCCCCCTCAGATACCATGGTTAGATGAGGCAAACAGAATGCGAATCGGATTACATCGTCCTGATGAACCGCTCAGAATCGCAAGACATCATTTGCGACATTTTTTGAATTGTTCACCTAACATTTTGATCGTCGATTCCAGCATCGAAGAGGGTATAGAATTAGCCGGCCCACTTGATGAATGGTTCAGCGATATCTCTCAGCAGGGTGGTTTGGAATCTCTCAAGCAAGCACCACCCTACCTCGATTCTACTTTGTGGCAAGCAGATACTGNGGACAGATCNTGGGAATGGAAACTCATTGATGGGGAATCTAAACTGGTTTACAGGGTCGTGTCTATGGAGTCTTCAGGTGATGGTGTTAGAACCCACAGGAGCGGTCGCTTGAATCGTGATAGAATACAGAGAGCGGGGATCTCTTCAATCGAATCGCGAAATCCTAACGTCTCTCCACTTAATCCTAATTCGCTACTTGTGGCAGCTGAAACAGAAATACTAGCAGACCAATTCTCACGCAGAAGAATTGGAGATACCCTGGACATCGGACAAATTCATCCATTCTCTGAAGCAACTAACCGTATGCGCACATCAGATCTGAAATTACTTCCTACTAAGACTAAGCCAGCAAATGGAAGACTTTCAGATGTTTGGCCTCACCTTGGAATAATGGGTAAAAAGGGCCTAGGTACACCTGTAGACCCCAGGCCAATCACTCCTCCTTCAACCAGAATTTCGGATTTGGACAGCATCACTGGCAGAGGCCAAATCGAACTCAATTTACCCCGAGTGTGGTCTCAAGGAAGATTACAAGCATGGCTAGAGTGTCCACGAAGAGCCTGGTTTGAGAGGCATATGTATCTCGGTAAGAGCGACAATCTGAATGAAGACTTAGCCGCCACTACCAGAGGCGATATTATCCACCAAATAGAGGAAGCAATTCTTCGTGAGCACGGATTGGAAGAGGGAGGAATCGCATCTACTCCAACATCACTAATNGAAGGTAAGATTGGTAGTATTGTAGGCGCGTGGGATATCGCTCTTAGGACACTGGCAGAAAAAGCACCTTGGATGAGAAGAGAAGATGGAATATCTGCGCATCGCTGTCGCGACTTGATTGGAGTAACTCCAGCTGTTTGGAATGAATGGCTAGAACATGGAACTCCAATCGAGATTGGTGGNAGGATAGGTAGGATGATTCAAAGTGATTTTTCATTAACCGATGTTGCACCAATTGCGTCTGAATGGGAATTGACAAGCGATGAAGGAAGGCACGTTAGGATCCAACTTCCGGAGTCAGAATCATCGTTCTTACTACGAGGGAGAATCGATAGGGTCGACCAACTCATTACAGATGAAGAATCAGAATGTGATGAAGTNATTCCATTGGATTTTGAGACCAAGAAGCCTCCGAAATCCTCACGATTGATTATTTTACGAGATATCAAATCATTAGACGGTACAAAGGATAACGGGGAAAATGAAAGGCATTTGAAAGGGCTGTTCCACGAGTTACAACTTGCACTTTATGCTCGAGCATGGGAGATTGCAAATCCAGGAGACAGAGTGATTGGTGTCGGTGCAACTCAAGTTGGAAATCAAACCCAACAGTACCTAGAAGTCGACCCAGAGTATTTCGATATGTGCTCGCAAATGCAAGTCGGCATTGTCGGGAACGATACCCATGGACACTATCGTCTTCCAGGAAATTTCAAAGATGAAACCTCCAATCCATTCAGGGCTTGGATGAGGGAGAGAATTACTACAGCAATGCGAGTAATCGAAAATGCGCACTCAGGAAACATCCACCCTGAACCATCTANTTTGTGCAAATATTGCCCAATAATCGACGCTTGCCCAAGCGCTAAGAGAGGTGGTTGGTAATGATTAATTTCAACCGTTCCCAGAGCCTAGGCTTGGACATTAATCGCCATATTGCAATCGATGCTGGAGCAGGTACTGGAAAGACTACTGTGATGGCAAGTCGGTACCTGCAACATTTGCTTTCAAGCGACCAAAGGGCAACTAGATTGTTACCATCTGCACCAAGAATCCCGCTGCAAGGAATGGGTGCGATTAGATGTCCATCAAGGGAGAGAACATCTCTCGAGGANTGGCCGGGATTACTTCCAACCGAAACAGTAGCAATTACGTTCACAAGAAAAGCGGCAGCTGAATTGAAAGGTCGAATTAGAAGGTTGATTGCTTCATTGCGAGCACAGCCTGTTGGACAAGATGACATTGACGGCATTCATGATTCGCGCNTGCGAAACCAAGGCGACGTAGCGATGTTGTTATCTCTTGTAGATGACGCACCAATTTCCACAATTGATGCATTCCTATCTTCAATGGTGTCTCCTTGGATGGGCTTGGTNTGTGAAGACCCNACAACTGAACAAGTAGACGAAGACGGNGCAGTTTTCTTGAGGGACGAAGCGATTAGAACCGCTTGGCGATTACAGCGAGGAATCGATGGTATAGAAGCTGGAATGTCAGGAGACATCGAATCTTTCTTGGAATCACGAGACCGCTTATCCGTTTTATTGGGCGGCCAAGCCTCATCAACTACAGTTGTCAAAGGGATGTTGAAACGCTCTCTATTCGTTGAGGAAGCGTCTAGAAGATTGGATGTTGTCAACCTAAACAATTTAGATGCTGACTCACTTAATCATTTATTCACAGCACCTATCGCTGATTTCATTGATGCCTGGTATACTGAGTTTAGAGGATATGTTACAGAATGGTGTGATGCATGGTTGGATAGTGGTGCACAATTTGTGATTGGAGCAGATGTCATTACTGGCATGACTCGTTACAGGTATGTTCAGCACTTGTGCACTCTAGATGCCGATGAGCAAATCGAGAGATTGCAATGGATTTGGTTAGTGTCNCACGCCATAACCACTGCATCTAATTTGGATAAGATTGTCTGTAATGCTCTNTATCGCGCACGCCCTCCAAGCGGAAAGGGCTGGCCTAGTGGCGTCATGAANAAGGGCGACTGCCCCCTCTCTAATCCGGTAAAGGATATGATTACTGCAAATGCGCAAAGACACGCCCTTGATATCCGTGAAATGTTACATACTTCTCAAGGGCTATTGATACGAGTTCTAGGNCAATCCTCTCACTTGCTCAATCCACAATTTGATGACCCCGATGAAGTTCCTGGACAAACAGCATACCCGCCGCGCTTGGATGTTGAATTACCACAATTACCTCCTTCTAGGGAGATGCGCTTGACCACTGAATTGGAGTTACAGGTCATACGAGATCTATTCACAGTTCATTCAGGAGTTAGGGAGATTTTGTCCCGATTGAAAGCACAAGAAGGTGTTAGAGACCATGACGACATGCATCGCCTTGCTGAAGATTTACTACTTACTAGATGCCCTTCAGTGTGCAGGACATGGTATCCAACATCAGTCATCGATGCATTGGATTCGATGGGTGACCAGCCGTGGCAAGACGACCATTTGTTCAGAGCTATAACCGCTAGCCAAGAGCATGCAGAAGTACATTCAGATTTGATGCGAAGAATTTCACTGCTCAGAGATTTAAGAAGGCAATATCGCGCATTCATTATCGATGAGTATCAAGATACAAACCCACAACATTTCCGTNTACTNGCTCGTCTTTGGGGCCGNAGGAAGTTAGAGGATGGCGAGCCCCAACCGCCTGCATCTCAGTGGGACCCAACAATCTGTATTGTAGGAGACATGAAGCAATCGATTTACCGGTTCCGTCAAGCAGAAGTTACTGTAATGCGTCGAGCAGTTGCCGCAATTCGTGAAATGAACCGCGAAGAAGCAGCAATGGAAAATCGCACAGATTCTTTGCGAAGCCCAGATGCTGCGAAAGACCCCCGTCCCATTCCTGGTTCTACAGGAGAATCAACTACGTTCGTTCGCTCAAGTGAGTTGGTAGGACAAGATGCAGATAGAGAGGAATGGATTTCGTTTCACCTAGACGATGACGAAAANCAAATTTCTTCAGAATCACTAATGCGTCGCAGAGAAGGACACATCGAGATGTCAACAAATCATCGAACACTGCCTCGATTGATGAACACAATGAATGTTCTATTCCGAGACACATTTTCGCAAAGGCATCATCTTCTTCCGGGGCCATGGCATGCTGAACCTCAAGATTTGAATCCGGCAAGAGAATCTGAAAGAGTTTCAAAACTAGAATGGATTCTTCCTACTAGGACGGGGGACGGGCAGCGTCCTTTGGATTTGGAGGTTGCAATAGACCCATTCGAATATGACGGTTCAGACGACAGAGAATTGTGTGCAAATCTACTGGCAAAGAGAATAGCGGCTCTCCTGAATGGTGATTTATCGAGAGTCTACAGTGCAGAAACAGATTCATGGCTAGATGTCACAGAATCTAAGTTGTATTTGCCAGAAGATATCATGATTCTTGTCTCCTCTCATGCAAGAGTTCCTTTGTTGATTAAGGCTCTAGATGAGCAAGGAGTTCCAGCCATGGCGGGTAAGCAAGGATTGCTAATGTTCAGGCCAGCAGTACAGACTATGATGTCTTTACTTTGGCTACTAACTTCTCCTTTTGATAAGAGTGCTGCATTGGCTGTTGGAAGGTCTGTGATTGTCGGAATGAGCGATTCAGAAATCATCAGTCATCTATCGAGCAGTGAAGGAAATCAACTCGATTCTTTAGCCAACGCAGCCCCTAGTGAAGGTGTCAAATCTTTACTCAATCGTATGAGCTACTTTGTTGAAAACGGGAGTGTTAGACAGGCGATTGATGTAGCAATCGACCACTCAGATTTGCTTTATGCGTATCCAAGAGAGGGCGATAGACAGGATTTGGAAAATTGGATTTCTCTCTATGATAGAATTGCAGCCACGGTCGGAGGCGATGCTGCACTGGTTTACGGTCGCTTGAAAGATTTGTCAGATTTGGATAACGATGGTCCAAAGAGTAGTTCTCCTGGTTCAGGCGGGGCTGTGCAGATAATGACAATTCACGGCTCCAAAGGTCTCGAAGCACCGGTAGTAGTAGCGTACGATATTTTCGCAACAGGAACAAGAGATTCCACATTCTCTTCTTCAGAAAATGTGCTAGTAACTCCCGACATTATCGCTGGAAGAATTCATCCTTGGAGAGGCATAAGTAAGCCACAGAGCGGGTTATGGACAATCGCTCATTTGTTCGATGATGGCCAGCAAAGAGCCGAGCGTCGCAGGCAATTCTATGTCGCTTTGACAAGAGCCCGGGACAGACTCATCATTGCAGGTGGACCAAATAACGGAGCCACATTGACTTCTGATGGACGAATTCAAATGAAACGTGGTAAAGGTAGACAGAACATGGGTTACATGTTCCTAGATGGCTTAGCACATGCTAGTATTCAGGCTGGAGAAGAAGGCTGTAGTTGGTCTACAGGAGGTCTCGACCAAATTGGCAAAACACTGACATTGGACCCTGCTAGATTGTTCCAAGAAGCCCACCTTGGTGCAGAATGTGTAACTGGAATTTCGATTTTCCATCATCCAGATTGTTTCCAAGAAACGCCGTCGAAATCGCTCGTAGAATCTTGGAGAGAGCGAATGGAACTCGCACAAACCCCAGTCTCAGAAGAATCAGAAGACGAGATTCGCAAGATATCATTCTCACATCCAATGACCTCTCATGGTTTGGATACCGCATGGGCCTGTAACCGTAGACATTGGCTTTCTTCCAAACTAAATTGGAATGCAGAAAGAATGGATTTGGTCGCAGAAGAATCGGGTGAAAAATATTGGCCTAGTGCAACAGAGTTTGGCTCTCTTTTCCACAGATTGCTGGAGATAGGTTTGGCAAATCCGGGTTCGCAAAGCGCCGATCTCGACTCTATGTGGACTCAGAAACAACAGGACAATCTTACCAATGAGAAAACGATTGAGGAAGTAATGGCCCAATCAACAATATCAGATGCAGGGGTTGCTGAGAGAACACGCCTCAGATTGCTTCACCTTGGAAAATTGGCGAGAGAAGGAGCGCTCGGTAAATTGGTTTCAGGTGAACCCTATGATGGATTTACTGTTGAAGGATTAAGAACAGAATTGCCGTTTTATTTCTCTCTAGAACATGAACCAAATTCCTTGCACAGAGCCACTTGGTCGCCTCATGGTGANCAAGCCATCTCATTGGTTGAATCGATAAGTGCAATTTTCAACGGTAGAGCGGACCTTGTTCTTGCTCTAAGAGATGAATCGGGACAAGGTTGGTTACAGGTAGTAGATGCTAAGACTAAGCAATGTTTAGCAGGATTCAATCCAAAAAGTCCTCTTGAGGGCAACGAACTTCAGACGGTTGCGGACAAGGAATCGCCATATGCTTCAACCCCTGCTGAAGAGGAAATTATCGGCGAACATCGATTGCAATTAGCCTTGTACAGTTTAGCATTAGAGATAGCAGAGAATTCGAAACCTGAAAGCGAGAGAAGGAAGATTCTACCTCCCGCAATTCAGGTTTCAGCATCAGGTCGAATGATTCGAATGCATGATGAAGATTTCAAGCAGGCCCGTATTGATTTAATTTCCCTAGTTGAATGGTCGGGTGAGATTGCAGCAGCAGGAGAAGGGGCGCAACCTCCTCAACGACTACCTATGTCACAGGAAAAAACTTGCAAAACTTGTCCATTCTACAGTGGGACAATCAAGTTATGCGGGCCTATTGGTGAGAAGCTCGGCCCATCATGACCAGCGTGCCTGGGAAGTCTTCCTTAGCGGCAACTTGGTGGATTTGTACATCACTAAATCCTGCGGATTCAACAGCATTTTTCCATTCTTCAATCGACATGGTAGTCATATTAACTCCGACATATTCTGGCCAAGTTAGCGAATCTACATGCTCTAGATAGTGGTCAACTCCCGCAATCAGAATGCCTCCATCTTCTAACCATTCATTGTGTATTTTGGCAATCATTTCGACGGGGTCTTCTAGATAGTACAGGAATTCCATAGTGTGAACCAAATCAAACTTCCTTCCCGGATTCCATTCCGGTAGAGTTCCGTGGGAATATTTGTGCGCGGAATCAGTTTCTCGTGCCTTCTTTATCATCTCAACAGCACCATCTACGCCTTCACTGTGAGAGGCACCTAATTCAGTTAGCAAACGCGTGACCCATCCATTTCCGCAACCTAGGTCGATTGCAGAGAAATCCGATTTAACATTTGGTAAAGCGAGTTCCAACATTGCATTTACAGAAGCAGCATGCCCTCTTTCCATTCCAGCATCTTTTCCTTTGAGTGCCCATTGTGAGAATACATCGGTCGCTGCTTTTTTCTCCATAATTCGTCGCAAATCAAAGCCCCCGATAACCGTATGCCTCAATCGAAAGGAACATGTTCTAGGTTTGGTTGCAGGAATCATGCAAATCTCTTCTGAGAGTATTGACGATGTGCTATATCCAAAAATTGAAGCCCATTCAACCGGGTTTTTGCAAGTCTCAGAAATGCACACAATAGCATGGGAAAGAAGCGGTAATCCAGATGGCATTCCAGTGATTGTAATTCACGGTGGCCCAGGCGGGGGAAGCCAGCCATCATATCGCAGATATTTCGATCCATCAAAATTCGATATTATCCAGTTCGACCAAAGGGGCTGTGGAAAATCAACTCCTTATGCAGAATTAGAAGGTAATACTACGCAAGCATCGGTTTCAGATTTAGAGATGCTTCGCCAACATTTCGGACTAGAAAAGTGGCATGTATTTGGCGGCTCTTGGGGTTCAACACTCTCTCTCATTTATGCTCAAAACCACCCTGACAGAGTTCTGAGCTTAGTCCTGCGAGGGATCTTCATGTGTAGAAAAAGTGAACTTCACTGGTTCTATCAAGATGGTGCAAGTCATGTTTTCCCAGATGCCTTTGACTCATACAGAGACCACATTCCAGAGAATGAGCAAGATGATTTGATCAGAGCTTATTATTCCAGGTTAATCAGCGATGATGTAGAAATTAGAAGGGCTGCTGCAAGAGAATGGACTCGTTGGGAGATGGCTACAAGTCGTTTATTCCCTGACCCTGAATATTTGGACAAGGCCGAGGATTTGGATTTCGCAGTTGCATTTGCGCGAATCGAGTGCCATTACTTCATCAATGCAATTTTCGTCGAGGAAGCATACATTTTGAATCACGTATCTGTGATTCAAGATATTCCAACAATTATTGTTCAAGGACGGTATGATATGGTTTGCCCTGCAAGAAGTGCTTGGCAGTTGCACAAAGCATTACCAAACAGCAAATTGGTGATGGTTGCAGATGCTGGTCATTCGATGGGAGAGACCAGCATTGCTAGAGAATTAGTTGCCGCAACCGATGCAATCGAATAATCAATAGAACGATATTTCACGCTTCGACTAAGCGTCGGCTTGATATGTAGGACCAATGTGGGTAGAGAAGAAGGCGTAGCCTTAGGTGAGAGAAATGTCCGATGCCGGAACCATCACTCCAGAAACTCAAATCAAAGAACTCACAGAGAAACTTGAGGAAGAAACCGACCGTTTACTCAAGCTGTATGCGGCTTATGAGCAGCAGGAAGCAGAGTTGAGAGACACGAAAGCTGAAGTCGAAGTTCTTGAGAAAGAAATCGTTGAGCGTGAAATCGAAAAAGAGAGCCTTGAGGCACTGTTGACCGAGAAAGACGCTAGAATTCGTGACCTAGAAATGAAAGCAGGTAAGTCTAGCAAGCAGGTCGAGCACTTAGAACCCGAATTGCAAAAGATGGAAGAAAAGTTCTCTCGTGAAAAGGATAGACTTGGTAAGGTNTTCTCAATTGCTGAAGAATTGGACAATGACTTGCGACTTGCAGTTGTCGAATTACAAACAAGAGACGATTGGTACATGGAGCACATGTCCCTATTCGAGGACTTGAACAAAGCAATCAAGCGCCGATATGAGATGATCGAAGCCGCTGCAGAAGCAGAGAGGCAATCCCAACACATGGGAAGAGCGATTTCTGAGAGAATGGAAGAAATGGTAGAAGCCCGTGCTGCTGAAATGACTTTAGAAGAAGCGAGTGAAATCGAATCTGTCGAAACAGAAAACACTCCAGAATCAACTGAAGAAGCAACAACCGAGGACTCCGAAGAAGACGAATGGAATTGGTCTGAATCGGTTCTTACTGGAGTTATGCAGAAGAACAATATTACTGACAGAGATGCATTTATCGAGTTCGCAAAGTCCTATGATATGGATGGAAACAAGTATCTCAAGGGTTCAGAATTAGGTGCGGCAGCAGCAGATTTCGCTGCAAAAGACGCCCCTGCCGAAGAATCACCAGCCGAAGAGGAATCTACTGATAGCTCGGAAGATGAAGACAAGGAACCAGAAGTCGTCTGGAGAAATTCCGGAGACTCTCAGGNCAACCAGTAGGTGAGCTACTTGGCTATGTTAGCCAGAGGCGGATTTCTGCCTGTAATTACTCCAACATTAATGGGTGTTGGATTCATTTTAGTTGGCTGGTTCGTCAACCCTCTGTACGGTCTAGCTCCTGGATTAGGCGTCTTGATGCTGATGTTAGCAGCATTTTTTGCCAACTTTTGGAGAGACCCCGACCGACCAATTCCGAGAGATGAAGGCGTAATCGTATCTCCTGCTGATGGACATGTAATGTTCGTNAAGAGAGAAAGAGCNACTGGTCGCAGACCTTCAAAGGAAGAGATGGANGGTGCNGAAGANGATGAACACACAGGNTCNTGGCATCCAGAACCNTGTGAAGAGATATTGTCNTTCTCNACNGAACAACGCTTTGAAGCNGTNCCAGAGGGAGAGGAAACNGATACNGATGTTTGGAGAATNGCAGTNTTCATGTCNCCTCTAGATGTTCACGTTAANCGCTCTCCAATNGCNGGTAAGATTACCAGAATGGAGCACAGAACCGGCAAAGGACTCAGAAGAGGGCCGTTCCTTCCGGCTTTCAGAAAAGAAAGTGAATACAACGAGAGAGTTAGAACACTTTTCCAAAGAAAGGATGGACTACTAGTGGAAGTTATGCAAATTTCAGGAGCATTAGCTCGTACAATAATTCCATGGAAATCAGAGGGAGATGAATTGCGAAGAGGAGAGAGATTCGGGATGATTCGACTGGGCAGCAGAGTTGATGTCCGAGTTCCTGCATCTAAGTTCACACCATGTGTTATCAGCGCAGAAGACGGTAACAAAGACTATCCAAAAGGAGAGTTCGTAAAAGCGGGCTCTACAATACTTTACAGAGGGGTTTGATGGGATTCAAGCGAGAGATTTTTCCGTTCCTATTGATGCTGTTCGTGTTATTGCCAACTGGGTACTATTTCGCAGGCTCAATTGTCTATAATGGAGTTGCATTTACCAACACTGATTGTTGGGGTAATTTTGACCAGAACACGCCAGAACAATTCGCACCTTTGAGAAACGAAGTCCCACTTAACGAATCGCAAAATAGCGAAAATATCTCCTCCAATATTATGACAGGACTGTCAGAATATTGGTGGCCANGTTACGAATCTGCNACTATTGATGTTGAAGACGAAGACATCTATCTNTCAGCATGGTACTTGAAGCAANATGAATCAATGCCTTGGGTAATTTTCGTNCATGGAATNAGAGGNTGTAAATCTGATGGATCAATNCTACTNCCNTCTGGAATGTTAGCAAATGCAGGATTCAANGTTGTAGTATTTGATTTACGAGATCATGGAGAGTCATCAATTGATGACAACCGTGTTTCTGGCGGTCAAGATGAATGGGTAGACGTGATTGCAGTATTTGATTGGGTAATCGATGAGCATAATGCTAAACCTGAAGATATTGGAATTTATGGCAATTCGATGGGTGCAGGTACTGCAGCTATAGCATTCACATTGGATGATAGAATACAATCAGTCTGGTTAGAATCAGGATATTCTGACATGGGTGACATAGTAGTCGAAGAATTGGAATTCCAAGGCTATCCAACGTTCTTGGGTGGCGCAGGAATATTTGCAGGCAAAATAATTGCAGGTCAGAATCTGGTTGAACATTATCCAATAGATGCAGCAACAGATATTGGTGAAAGGCACATGTATGTTGTACATGGAAATCAAGACAAGAGAGTTCGAGTACATCACGGAGAAAAGATGTGCGATGAGGCCTTTGAAAATGGAAATGAGAGCAAAATCACTTGTTGGTTCAAAGATTCTGTTATCAGATATGATGTCGGAGAGGGAATGGAAAGTGATGAACATCAAACTCTAATGTTGACTGATACTGCTGAATACGAAAGTAGGATAGTCGATTTCTTTACTGATTCATTGATGTAAGGATTCAAACACGCGAAGCCGGAGGCATAATCATGGCGAATGGTAAACTGACTATGGTCGGAGAGTCGGACAAGCGTCCTGCTCGTATCCATGACCTAGTCAAGGCTCCGGCAAATACACCATGGGCACAGGAGAGAAAGTATTCGTGGGATGCAAAAGACCCTGCAACAGTATATTACACTCCTGAAACGCTTGCCGATGGCACTCCTACAACAGCATTAACCGTGATATTGAGGACAAAGGGTTGCCATTGGTGGTGGTCTAGCGGGTGCACATTTTGTGGATATTTTAACGATACAAGAGATGATGTTACCAGTGATGATTTACATTCACAATGGGAGAAATCACTGGCAAGGTTTGACGATTTTGAATCGATGGGCATGGTCAAAGTATACACATCAGGAAGTCTTCTAGAAGACAGGGAGATACCATTGGATTTCCAAGAAAGAGTTCTAAGAGATTGTCACGAGATGGGTAAGGAATTAGTTGTCGAGAGTAGAACTGAACAACTCAGTGAAGAAAAGCTTGCTTGGGCAACAAAAATCAATCCTAAATTTTCAGTCGCTATTGGCTTAGAGGCATATGATGATGAGGTATTGCGCTTCCACGTTAACAAGGGCTTCAGCACCAAAAGTTGGGACAGAGCAGTAGAGAATTTAGAAAAATTCGGATTGAGAATCAAGACCTATCTTATGTTCAAACCACCCTTCATGAGTGAGGGCGATGCATTAGTACATGGTGCTAAATGGATTAGAGACGTAGCAGAAAGAAGTGATGAAATCAGTGTCAACCCAATGAATATTCAGAGAGGTACGGTGATTGATAGACTGTTCCGAGCAAATGAATACCGCCCTCNTTGGTTGTGGTCATTAGTTCAATTGATTCACNATGTTCACTATGATATCCATCCTACTAATTCAGGTAATGGTGCGGACGATCAAGTCAGCCGCCTAATCATCCACCCTACGGCTGGAGGTAAGGTCAGGGGAGCACACAATTGTGGTTCATGCGATGGTGATGTCGTGGCTGCAATCGAGCGCTATTCAGTAAGTGGAGACATCCACGAACTCGATGGACTAGACTGCGAATGTAAACAAGTTTGGCAGTGCGAAATTGAATTAGACAAATGTATGCCAATACCGCTTGGTTCTGGTAAAAATCGAAGAGGAAATGCACTATTGCATCTTCGCTCACCATGATTGTTCGCTGGTCAATGTTTATGACCGTATCATAGGTGGCGTAAATGACCCCTACGGGGTCAAGGTGATTTAATGGCCAACAATACGATACTGCCCGATGTGTCCGAAGGAGTCGCAGAACCATCTGCATCTCGAGTAATCCTTGTTATCATGACAATAGGCTTAGTTGGGCTAATCGCACTATTCAGCAACATTTTCGGCTGGGACACTGTTCCAGTAATTGGCGAGATTGTTCCATTTATGGAAAATCTTGGAGGTTCAGGAATTTGGTATTATTTGATTGGAATATTTGTTGGATGCGGTATGATAATCGCTAATCTAGTCGGAGGCGTCCTTTCGGACTAAGGAGGAATTGAGATGTCTGAAGCATTTACAACATCGGCAATACTTCTCGTGACCCTTCTGCTATTCACTCATTACATGCAGAAAGGATTCGGTGGAATGAGTACACCACTACGTCAGTTCGGAATGTTCCTTCTGACCAAGGCAGCAGGTCCAGCNTCAGACCTCTTCCAAGAAAGGGAAGGTAGCGGTGCAAAGACATGGATGCAAACTGGAGTTTTCTGGTTGGTTCTTGCCGGTATCGGCGGCTTCCTGTCCGCTTGGCACAACTACGACCCAGCAGCATTGGATTCTCTTTCCAACATCGGCTGGTCGTATGATGACGGTAGCGCTCTTCACTACTTCAACGAAGTTGCAATGACCACAGCAGTATTTGCGATTCTAATCGGTGGAAGTCTAGTCGCTCACACCCGCACCACTGGTTCCAAACTTGCTAGTGAAGCAAATGCATCTCTGATTGCAATGGCTTGGACCGCTCAGGTTTTGGTTGGCCTAGTTCTCTGTGTTCTAGACCACTGGGATATCCTGACTTATGGGGTGAAGGAAGCAGCTCTGTATGGGTTGGTTTCGGGTCTCCTTGTGCTAAGCCTACTAGTCAACTCATTGATTACCATGGGCGGACGTGGCACATCTCCGATCTCTGTTCCATCTTGGTTCCTAATTTTAGCACTGTTCACTTTGCTTTTCAGCAGATTTGCAGTCGCTCTGGGAGAAACACTGGGTTGGACTGGAACAGTATGGGTAGCCGACATCATGGCATCCGGCTGGGTTCTTCTGGCTCTAATGTTCGCAGTAGGATATCACGTATTGTCGCACGTCACAGGCCAGCCAATTTGGTCAGGTAGTCTAACCAAGGCTTCGATGTTCCTGTTATTCGTAACCGTGCCACCATTCTTCCTCTCAGAATCTACTCATGCCGATAATTTCGCACAATCAATTGGTGCAATTCTAGTTACCATGGGATTAATGCCTGTGATGGCAGCATCGACAAACATGCTTTACACAATTCGCGGAAATGCTAGTGCTGTAGTTGAGAGCCCAGGTGCAACAGCAGCTGCAGGTGGAGCGATTCTACTCCCTGTCTTTGCGCTACTCGGTTACTTCACAGGCCTGAATGTAATGGTTGGCGATGGAAGCCTAGCAAGCGTCGGAGACACTGTTAACTCATCTTATCTGTATGTAGTTGGGGGCTTGTTTGCACTAGCAGCACTATTCCACTCATATCCACTGGCAGCCGGCAAATCACTGACTGGCTCTGCTAGCACAGCATCATGGCTTGTAATCGGTGGAGGTTTGTTTTCGACTATCCTATTCCTAATGGGAGATTGGTCAGAGAACACTCTGATTGAAGCCGAAGTTGAAGATGTATCTGGCAGCCTATCCGGATTCGCATTGACTGGAGCATTCGCCTTCTATGGTGTCGTAATCGGTTTCATCCTTGCTGCAAANAGNGTAGTCAAGACATTGCTATTCGGTAACCTGAAGTCATCAAGCGCAGGTAACACAAGCGACATTTCTGCATACAACTTGGTTGAGGGAACAACAACAATCAGAGCATTATTTGGTCGAGGAGTTGGAATTGATACGACTCTAATCATCGGTGAATCCGAGGAAGAATCTTCTGGCAGTTCTACAATTATCGAAGTCTCTGCAGACTTGCACAACGACGATGTTGATGAATTCCCAGTGACCTTTGATGAAGACCTAGTAACTCTAACCAAGTGGCTATGCGGTAGAGGAACTACAACTGCACAATTCTTCGCTTGGGCTGATGTAGATGACTCTGGAGAAATTGACATGTTCGAGTTTGCAAACGCNCTAAGAGTTGCAGACATCGCAGACCTTCCTCCATGGGANATTGAGAACCTAGTCAAAGTGATGGACATCAATTCCGACGGCAGAATCAATCTACCAGAGTTGGACATCGCTTTACTAAACATTCGCAACACATTAGGTATCGAATTTGTCCCGTATGAAGAAGAGTCTGAAGAAATCGTTGAAGAAGCGACAGAAGAGGCCGTTGAAGAGGAAGAAGAAGCCTCAGCAGAGGAAGAAGTCGAAGAATCTGCAGACGCACCATCTGAAGCAGAACTCAAGAAAAAAGAGGAATTAGAGCGAGTCAAAGCAAACGCTTCGAAGATTGACTTTGAAGTTCTAGGTACCGCAGAGGCTTCTGAAAAGGATGACCTTCAAGCAATCAAGGGCGTAGGTCCGTTTATTGAAGAGAAGTTGAACACATTAGGTATCTACACCTACGAGCAAATGTCTAAGATGACTAGCGAACTTGAGGATACAGTTAACGAGGCAATCGAGTTCTTCCCTGGGCGTGTAAAGCGCGACCAGTGGGTTGCACAATCCAAGACATTACTAGACGGAGGCGTATGGGTCGATGAAGGTTCAAACAAGTCAAACCTGAAGGGAATGAAGAAGGCAGAATTAGTGGAAGTTGCAGATTCGATGGGTCTAGACACATCAGGAACCAAGGCTGACCTAATCGAGAGAATTACCAAGGCGTGATGCAATGCGCATTGGTTTGGTAGGTAA
>PBXT01000045.1 GCA_002727695.1 Methanobacteriota archaeon
GAGATGAGGACAAGGAGGCATTGATTCCAGTTGCTAAGCAACTCGAGCAGATGGGCTTCACAATTTATGCTACTCCTGGAACGGCTGATACGATTAGAGCGAGCGGCGTTGAGGTCCAAACTGTCTATAGAATAAATGAAAGAAAGCATCCTGACGCTCTTGATTTAATGCGTAAAGGTCAAGTTTCGTTTATCGTGAATGTTCCTACCGTTTCTGGCGGTGCTGTTAGAGACGGTAACATGATGAGAAGATTAGCTGTAGAGATGAACATACCATTCGTGACAACTATGTCTGGTGCTGTAATGGAAGTCTCAGCAATCAAGGCAAACCGTGAGGTTGACTTGGTTCCTATGAGGCTAAAAGTGAATTACTGATCAGCAAGCATCGTATGCTTCGATGATATACTCAGTTAGCGGGCTTGTCCACGCAAGTTCACTAATCCCGTCTTTTCCTTCTGAATCATAAACTCTTACCACATCTTGAACACGTACATTCCCATCACTTGACCTTGCCAAAATTGTCTTTGGCTTCAGAACCTTTCCTGTACCGTGTGGGTCGTAGATAGTGTCCAGCGCCTCCGCCAAAAACCAATCGGCTTTGTCCGCAGGGTCGCCTTCGAATGTTTTCTTTGGCCTCTTAGCACCTCCAAATAATCCACCAGCCTTTTTCTTTGGCGTGGTTGCATTGGATTTCTTCTTTGTAGACGCTGTTGATGATTTGGATTTTGAAGTAGTCTTCTTTTCTGAAGCACCTTTGCTTGCTGCGCTTCGGCCCTCGAATTCCGCTTCAAGCTCCTTTCGAATCTCTTTCTCGAGTTTCTTTCTTAGGGCATCTTCATCAACAGAATTTGCATCTTTCTTGATATTTTCAATGACTGTTAGGTAGTGGGATGCAACCTGGATTAATGCGGTCTCCATACTTGCTTCAAGTTGCATTGAAACTACATCTCCAGATGAGTCTCTCCACTTTCTCCATTGTAGCATTGTGTTTGAATGGATGTCCGAACCGCACTTAGGACAGAATGACCTCTTGGGCGGCTTCAAAACAGGAATTGAGCGCATTGCTTCAGGGTCAATACCTTCGTGCTCTCCGCTAGATACGTCGTGAATGTGCGTACTCGCTTCCATTCCTAGATTCATAGCATCTCGGAATAGCCCTGCAGATAAATCGAGGTCTCCCTTTTGGACCAAAACCCAGCCGTCGGTCCCTCTTACTGTAGCACGAACAGCAGCAGCAGCGGCTTCGGATTCACCAAACTGATAGTTTGTGAATGCACTTTGGCTAACTTCTACTCCTTCTTCGTCTTGATCTGAATCATCACCGTCAGCAGGTGCGGCGATTCCAAGTAGAATCGGATTGGCACCTTCTTCGACCTTAGCGATCATGTCGAATTTTTCAGCCATCGATAAGTCGTCACGTGTTCTAATGACGTCCTTTAGCTGATTCAAATCGTGTCCAGTAGCAGTAATTGGGCCTCTTACTGTGAGGTCATTTCCACAAGATAGACAAAACTTCGAAGCGGGTTCCACGCTAGCCTCGCAACTGGGACAATACACTCCGGCCATGACACGGCAACAACAGTAGGCCCCTTTCAATCGAACGGTTCAGATACTACGTATCTGTAGAATTTGCTTAATTTAGGGTTCAGCCGAGTAATTCCAGAACTCTAATTCTCTCCAATTCTGACAAAATCGGTGCTAGCCTCGGGCCTTTTTCTACACCCAAGATTGCAAGGTATAGGTTTCTGTAGCCTTCTTTTGGACTGATTTCATTAGTCTTGAAGCATGAAGATATTGCTTCTCCAATCGCCTTTGTGTTCCACTCACAATCAGCAAAAGATTGGCACAAAGCACTAGATATGCTTTCATCTATTCCTACCATCTTTTCTTTTCTGACACTAATTCTTAGTTCAGCAGGGAAGTGAGCGCCATTGATCCAATTCCGCATTCTTGCTAATTTGTCGAAAACCTCATGTCCTAAGGATTGAACAATCTCCTNGTCACTCTTTACTTGCGCAAGCATTGCCAAATGTCTGAAAGAAACTTTGGCACGTGTAGAATCTCCAATTCTACTCATTCTCAGTGCTCCTTCAGCATCTTCNATAGCAACTCTTTGTCTTCTTGACAGACTTTCATCACTCATTTCTGATGCTAAGTCTCTTGACAACAGTCTCTCATATTCATCAGCCAATTCGACTAATGACATTCCAGCATCAAATGTGATAGCCTTCTTGGGCTTTGTTGAGGCGATTAGATATCGCAAAATTTCTGGAGGAACCAATTCCAAAGCTTCCAGCGGTCCGATTGTATTGCCAGTCGAGGACGACATAGCGCCTTGTCCCTTGAGTGAAATCCATTCGTANACGAGAGGATGAGGTGGATTATCCCCGAATAGTGCAGAGATCTCTTTTCCAGTTGCGTAAGAGCCACCGGCTGCGCCGTGGTCCTTTCCAAACGGTTCACAAGTTACCCCAATCCAGCCCCATTTTGCAGGCCAATCAATTCTCCAGGGGAGTTTTCCTTCAGCTTTGTTTAAGTCAGATTTACCGGGAGTGCCATCTTGTGTCCAATNAACATANGGCCATTCGAAACTTGTTACAGTTACTCCATCCAAACTCCCGTTGTGTCCATATGGGTTGTAAGGGAACCAATCAGGTGCAAGTTCGCGACTACTTACTCGCTCTATTATTTCTCTAATTTCATCCGCCTTCTCGCAAGCAATCCGTGACTTTTCTGCAAATTCACCATTTGCATAAGAGGTATAGTTGTCAATTATTCTAGGCCTAACATCAATTTGTTCTAGTGCAGCCAAGAAAGGCTCTAGGAAATGTTCAGCATAGTTTCGCCCGTCACTGCCTGGATTGCCATTTTCATCAGGAGCAGGTATAGTAGCCAATGCACAGCCAATATACTGTTCATATTCGTCAGATAAGAAAGGATACACTTTTCGCAAAGGATCTGCTGAATCCACGATGAAAACAAATTCTGCATCCATTCCGGCGTCCTTACATGCTCTAGTTATCATATCCCCTGTCAGAATCTCCCTCAGGTGCCCAATATGGAATTCTCCACTTGGAGTGATTCCAGATGCTATGATGTGTTTGTTTCCTCGCTGCGACAAGGTTTGTGCAGCAAAGTCAGCCCAGTGCAATAAAACCACCTCAGACTAGCGCAGCTCTGATAATTCCTCTTAGAGGGACTTCTTCGATTTCATTTCTTGCAGTTTTGTTGACTAGAACCATGCAAAGTGCGACTTCAGCACCCGCTTCTCGCATTGATTCGATGGTTCGTGACATAGTTACTCCAGTTGAAAGAACGTCGTCAACTATTGCTACTCTTTTGCCTGCAACTTGTCCATATTTGTTGGACAAAGAACCTTTTCCAGGTCCGCCGTCAACGTTTCTATGAATTGCGACTTCGCATCCTAACTGGCTAGCAACTTCATTTGCAAAGAGTACTCCATTTATGGAAATCCCGACTACAGTGTCAATGCTATCACCGCATTCTTCATCTGCGACATCGGCCATTATTGCACCGATTGCAGCAATTCTTTGAGGGCGAACACCAATTGTTCTCCAGCCGATTCTAACGTCTTCTGGCTTTTCATTGGTGCTGCTTTCTGCCAATAGCCACGAGATTGTGTCTTGAGACAGAGATAACTCATCCGCGATTTGCTGAGAATTGAGTCCGTCCTTTCGTAAATTAGAGACCATGTCTCTCAATTGCTCTATGCTCAAACCTTGCTCCATAATGGATTGGGGGAGTTTATCAGACATCAAACCATCGTTTCAAAATGGGGAAACGGGCGGAAACCCTCAAATGGGGCGGGCTCGGCGAGTAGACTGATGTCAGACTTCGAGTACGAGTCCTTGCTTGACCGAGCCAGGTCAAATATTCCAGAGGAAATCTCTAATCGGGCAAGATGGACATTACCAGATCCTCAGATAATGATTGAAGGTTCGAACACGATTTTCAGAAACTTCACAGAAGTTGTAAATCACATGGATAGGGATGNCAACCATGTTTACCAATTCATGCTGAATGAATTGGGTACTGCTGGTTCTAGGGACGGACCACGTGCAAGATTCAAGGGACGTATTCCACCAAAGAGATTGAAAAAGGCTATTGTCAATTATGTAAACGCATACATCAAGTGTGTTCAATGCAATGCACCAGATACTCATTTCATCAAGCAAGACAGAACCACTTTGCTAAAGTGTCAAGCATGTGGTGCTACCAGACCAGTCAAGCTTTGAGGTCTAGCAGAAATCGTGCTGGCAATTTGCCACCATTCATGTATTCAACTAAACTTGGAATCGCTTCTTTAGTGATTTTAAACCACTCACCTTGCGGATAAATGACGCATGTAGGCCCATTCTCGCAAAAGTCGAGGCAGCCAGATTTCTGTACTCTAACATCTTTGATTCCCCTTTCTTTGGATGCTAGTTTGAACTCTTTCATCAATTCAAGGGAGTTTTTCTCACTGCAACATCCTCTTACAGAGCCTTCGGGTCTAGTATGGCCACAAACGAAGGCGTGCATTCTATAGCCTGCAACATCTCTACCTTTAGGATCCATTAGAGAACACTCCATCGATAGTTTCAGCTAATCTGTGGTCTCTTTCGGTGATAGAATCAACATCGTGACTCCAAGTCCTAACACAAACACTGCCCCAGGATAGGATAAATTCAGCGTGATGGTCTTGTTCTTCGCATACTTGGCCTGCTTTATTGACAAAAGCGAGTGCTTGGATGAAATCAGGAAACGTGAATGTCTTCTCAAGATGATGATTTTCGACGACTTCCCAAGTCAAATAATCAACCCCATAGGTGCGAATCATCATTTCCTTTGGTCTTCTTTTCGACTTTCTCATGAAGATTAGTGCGGCGCTTTTGGTCAGCCCTCTCGAATTCCAACAAGTCCTTGTCGTCTATGTATGCAGGTCGTGTGTGTGCGACTAATACTATCTTTACAATTACATCCCGTGCAATGTAAGCATGTTCGCCCTCCGAAGTCAAAATTTCTAGCGATGATTTACCGGAAGAAAGCAATCTACCTCTGACCCATGTTTCATCGTCTTCTCTAAACGCTCTTGCATCTAGTTGAATTTCGACTAAATCATCCTTTCTTAGGCCATGCCTACGCTCCATCAGATCGCCGGTATGGACGCTCTGTAACTCGCTTAAATCTGGAGAACCTAGTTCTTTCCACATGCTTCTTGCCCAGTCCGGTAAGTCCGACATGATTGGGTGTCGGGGCTCCTCCTTCTAAGCACTGACGCATACAAAACCTACCTACTGATTGAAAAATAGAAGGCCACACCGTTGTTTCGGAGGACTCACTATGAAGGTGGTATGGAGAGACTTAGTCACCGTACTCACTGAAGAAGAAGTTCTCGACAAAGGATTCAGCCGTGCGAAAAAATCTGCTGACCGAGTTGATGACCCGGTCAAAGTATTCCGTGTACGNAAGCAATTGACTCGGATGGTGCAGACCGCTGCGGATGTTATGTCACAATATCTCGAAGATACCGAGCGTGCATGGCCCAGTTTAGACCAAATGCCAATTTTTGACAAAGCTATGGTTGATGCTTGTGTTGGNTGCGACGATTACCGACACCACCTTTCTATGCTAGGCTGGGCTTCCAAACAGATGCGAAAAATCGCTAAACAAAACTCTGACAAAATAATTAGAACTGCACGATTTGAAATCATGCACGATGCACGAAAAGAAGCCTATGGAAGACTTTCTAGCATTATGAGAAGAGTAGGGCCTTCCCTAGATTGGCTTCATGAAAGTAGAATGATTCTCAGGCAGTTACCAGTTATCGACCAAGTCTGTCCAACTATCGTAGTTTGTGGAGCGCCCAATGTTGGAAAGAGTGCATTCATCTCTTCATTATCTAGCGGAAACATGGAAGTTAATCACTACCCATTCACTACAAAACAACTTCACGTAGGGCACTTCAAGCATCGTCGTGTACCTCACCAAATGGTCGACACTCCTGGTTTATTGGATAGGCCGATGGATGATAGGAATGCCATCGAAATGCAAGCGATTGCTGCAATAGAGCACGTAGGTAGTTTGTGCATTTTCTTGATGGACATTTCAGAGCAATGTGGAACAAGTCTAGAGGATCAGCACAATTTGTTGGATGAAGTCAAGACATTATTGCCAGACATCGACATGATTGTTGTTGTCTCAAAAGCAGACTTAATGGATCCAATACCGGATAATTGGGATGANGTCAAGACTGCAGAATCCGAATGGGATGGAGAAGGTGAGCCTGAACTACCTGTTCTGATTGATGAGGAAGGATGCGTCACCATATCATCNCTGGATAATGTTGGAGTAACAGCTCTTAGATTGGAAATAGTCAGACGCTGTAAAGCAAATATGTCCTCTGACCCATTGACCCTGCCAGAGGGATGGCATCGTCAGTCTTAGAAAATTCCAACTGAACGAAGTAAGATTGGAACGAAAAATATTCCAACGAAGATGAAGAACATTATTCTCATCATCCTGTCATTCTTTTCTCGTTTCTCAAGAGCAGATTCACAATCTGCGTTCTTACAGATGCGAGGTTCTGCCTTTGCATCAATATTGATTCCACAAATTCGGCAATGCTTGTGTGCGGTCAGGTGAGAAGAAACCTTGCTTCGTGTGCTGTTGATTTTCTTGCTAACCTTGTCTTTAATCGCCTTTGCATCAACCATTCTATCACTCAGCCTTTACTAAAGTTCCAATGAAGGGTCTTCCTTCGAGAGCATCCTCTACTCTGCTCAAATCTCTACCGTCTAGAACTGCCAANCTGATTCCAGAATCCATAGCCCATTTCACTGCGATTGGGTCAACCGCAGCAGATTCTCCAGGGCTTAGTGCCTCAGTTCCTGTTATTTCCGCTAATTCTGTGAGTGTCAATTCCTCGATTGGTTTTGCCTCAGGATTCGTTCTTGGGTCGCTATCATGGATATGGCTAACATTGGTTGCAATCACGCAGTGAGGTGCTCCACAATCTCTCGCAAGTGCGACTGCCACAGCATCAGTGGTGTGGCCAGGAGTTGTACCACCCATGACTACGATGTTGTGAGATTCTAGTAGATTTGCGGCTTCATTGGTTGTTACCGGGATTGATGGGCTAACATTGCACCCAATATCTATCAAAGATTGTTGTAAAATAGTAGCATTTAATCTTGTTGCAGATATGCCGACGGTGTCTAGTCTATAGGAGTCTGAGAATGATTCTTTAGCTAGAGTAATGGCTTCTCTGGCAGGAAGTCCTCCGCCGACAACAATCCCNAACTTCCTACCATTGCCTTCGAAGTGTACCGCCATTTGGCGAAGTTGCCCGAACCAAATTGAGCGCTGCTCTGCTTCTTCAGGCCTTAGAAGCGAACCGCCTAGGGCGATAATTTGGGTCGGCATCGATACTCCGTGAAAGACGACCATTCAATATGGTTCCTTCTCAGAAGCCTTCAAAGTCCCCGCCTCAGCCCTATGGGCTGGGGGAGACCTGTATGAGTGATGATCCAGAACAGGCTACCCGCAGATTGAAACTAAAGTTGGCTCTCGAAGACCTCAGAGAAATGAAAGGTTTCGGGACCGAATTGGTCACAGTTATAATTCCTCCAGACAGGCAGGTTTCAGATGCCCGACAAATGTTGCAAAACGAGCATGGTCAGGCTGCTAACATCAAATCTAAGTCCACAAAAAAGAATGTTCAAGCTGCGATTGAATCTGCAATTTCTTCACTTTCCAAGTATAGGGATGCAGGTGATAGAGGCATTGCATTGTTCACAGGTTCAATCATTGTTGGAAACAATAAGACCAGACACATCACAGTTGTAATCGACGACTTGCCTCAACCTCTGCTATCTTTCAGATATCGATGTGACTCAAAGTTTGAGTTAACCCAATTGGAAGATATGCTCATCGATAAGAAATCATATGGATTGTTTGTTATCGATCGTGCTGAGGCAGCCTATGGTATTGCTACTGGCAAACGAATACATGTACAGGAATTCCTGGTTTCTAACATCATGGGCAAACACCGACAAGGTGGTCAATCTGCTCAGAGATTCGAGAGGCTAATTGAAGAGGCTGCTCACAAGTTTTTCAAGAGAGCAACTGAGCATGCTTGTTCATACTGGCTACCNGAACTAGAAAATATCCAAGCGATAATTATTGGAGGACCTGGTGCTACCAAGGATTTCGTAGTCAAGAATGACTACTTCCATCACGAGATTGTTAAGAAAATCGCAAAGACAACNTTCGATGTTGGTTATTCGAACGAAAGCGGCGTTAGAGAATTAGTCGATAACGCTGGAGGTCTGATGGGGGAAATTGAACTCGATGCAGAGCGTCAAGTTGTTACAGAGTTCTTGGAGGAATTAGTCAAAACACATCCTAAAGCAACATATGGTGAAATGATGATTCGCNAAGCCCTGGAACAAGGGGCTGTTGCAAAACTGCTTATCAGTGAAGGCATGAGAAAAAACGTTGTTGANATCAATTGTAATTCATGCGGGCATGACTGGACAGTAAGTATTGGTCGGACAGATGCGTTACCCGCCTGTCCAAAATGTAAAGCCGACGGCGATGATTTGCGTGAAACGAGTTCAGTTTCTCTAATCGATGAATTATCGATTATGGCTGCTAAGGGNCGCTCTGAAGTCAAATTCATTTCAATCGACACTGAAGAGGGGGCACAATTAGCTTCAGGATTCGGTGGATTGGCAGCGATTCTTCGTTATCCGATAATGTGAGGTGCGATTATGGATATTCTAAGGAAGATAATCGAACCATCTCTAGAATCTGCTTTGGCAGATATTGGCGTTTTAGGTGATTTCTGGAAGAAAGCCTTGGGAGTCAGCAGAGAAAAGTCACAAGGTGATTTATCGTTACCATGTTTCCCATTTGCTAAACAATTAGGGCAAAATCCAGCAGAAATAGCACAACAGTTGGCTTCTTCACTCTCTGGTGAATTCGATGTTGCTGCAGTAGGAGGATACTTGAATTTCAAAGCAAAATCAGAATGGCTCGCTAGAAATGTGATGAGCATTGATACAGCACCAGGGAATACCAAAGTTCTGATTGAGCACACTAGCGCTAATCCTAATGGCCCATTCCATGTAGGACGCGCTCGAAACGCTATACTTGGAGATACTCTAGTCAGACTTAACCGACTTTACGGAAATGAAGTCCGTGCAGAATACTATGTTGACGATATGGGTAAGCAAGTAGGCGTTCTAGCCTGGGCTCTTTCCAACTTGTCTAAGCAGCAAGTTGACGATATTCTTGATGATGCAGATAGCATCAATCCNCGTTGGTCTGGAAAGAAGGACCATGAGACTGTTAGATGGTATCAAGCTGCACAAAGTCTTCGCTCGAATGAAGATACAGAGGGTNTTGAAGAAGCAATTGGGAAATTAGTACATGCATCAGAACATGGTGACGATGCTGTTCTAGCACAATTTGAGCAGGCTTACAAACCAGTTCTGGATGGNATGCTGGAAACACTTTCGCGATTGGGAATTGAATTCGATACTTTCACCAAAGAATCGGAGTTTGTNGTTAATGGCTCAGTTTCCGCGTTGATGGAAAGACTTGAGGGGCTCGAGATTCACGGAGTTGCTGACAATGGAGCTCACTTCTTAGATCTGGGTCAGAGAGGTCTCAAAGGAAAGACAGATTTCTTCTATAGAAGGGGAGATGGGTCTTCTCTTTATGCTACTAGAGATATTGCATATCATATGTGGAAATGGAAACAATGTGACAATTTAATCAACATCCTAGGTGAAGACCACAAATTGCAAGCTAAGCAAGTAGGGATGACATTAACTGAGTTAGGTGAGAAAGTCCCGAATGTCATGTTTTACGCTTTCATCAAATTGCCAGAAGGTAAAATGAGCACTAGGAAGGGCAATGTTGTGTTCATGGATGATTTGCTTGAAGAGGCAAAGGCGCAGGCAGCATCGGTTGTTCGTGAATTGAGAAGCGATCTAACTGATGATGAAATCGATTTGATTGCAGAAGCAGTTGGAGTGTCTGCTGTCAGATTCAATATTGTGAAAGTAAGTCCAGAGAAAGGGTTCACTTTTAGATGGGAAGAAGCGCTTTCATTTGAAGGAGAAAGTGCACCATTCGTAATGTATTCACANACAAGGGCTTGCTCTATCGCAACTAAGGTAGGACGTGATGCTAACTTCGAAAGTAAAGGTGAGATTCCAGATGCTATGCATGAATTGTTACGTGTGATGGCAAATTATGTCGACAAACTTCAACAATCAATAACCGAAAATAAACCACACATCTTCGCATTATACATGCTAGAATTAGCTACTGCGTACAATTCATTCTACCGAGATTGCCATGTAATCAAGGACGACGCAGTTGATGAGTTCAACTACGCGATCAGTGAAAAGGCCAGAGAATTACTCCGCAACGGTATGACTGGNGTTGGAATTATTCCTCTGGAATCGATGTGAATGGTTCATCTGGAGTCCTTCCAGCCGCCTCAACTTCTGCTCCAACTATTCGTAATTCAGCTATGGCATCTTCCAAGGATTCAGTTTGCTTGAGAAATCTGGTTGGAGGCCATCCTAGGTCAATTTTCCCTGGTTCTATTGTTGATTCCTCAATCCAAGCTTCACAAGATTGGCCTGTGCACATTGCCGAGTAGGTTTCGAGGTCAATCCAAAACGTCCGTCGTTTACACACAGGACAATCTCTGCAGTGCATGCTTGACAAAACAGTCATTGCATCTTCTCCGACTTGGTCGATTTCCCAAATTACGAAATCAGAACGGTTGAGTGACATCAGATGAGATTTCTTCAGGAAGGTCCGCAATACCTTCCAAGCAACTTCTTCGGTAGAAAAAACCCCCAAACCAATTGTGTTTCCGTTTTCCTCTGTGACCGAGGGTACGAAAACTCTCGAAGGGGCGGACATGATGNGTGCTGGTAATAGACAGCCCTTCAATCCCTCGTCCATTCNTGCTCAACTACTGCTAATCCCCCAGGGTGTGGGAAAGGAGCATCAGGCTTCTCAATTCTTATGGACAAAGCAGCGACAACACTGTTTTGTGAAATGTTGCTTACTAGTTTGTAGCACAATGTTTCCATCAAATTCACAGGCTCGGAGTTGACAATCTCTGTGTCTACCGCAGATTGTAAATCCGCGTAGTTCAGAGTAAGTTCGATATCATCACCTTTGACATCATCAACTAAGGTTGCCCATATTGAAATGACAAATGGTTGAGTTTTTTCTCTCTCAAAGTCAAACACACCGTGGCACGCTAGGACTTCATAAGATTCCAGGCCGACTCTAGTAGCCATGCAATCACTCCTCTCTTTCGTGAACCCAAATCAGGTGNTAGCCAAATTGAGTCTTGATTGGTTCAGAGACAGTTTTCAGCGGGAGTGTCCAAACCGCTTCATCGAATTCACGGACCATTTGACCCTTCCTGAACCAACCCAGGTCGCCTCCTTTTTGACTTGAAGGGCAGTCAGATTTCTTCCTTGCAATCTTTTGAAAGTCTTTGAATTTCTTGATGTTCATTGCTAGTTGAGTTGCCTCTCCTTTGCTTTTCAGAAGAATGTGGCTTGCATGTGCGCTTGGATTGACCATATTTTCACCTCAGGTACCAGGGTTGTATGCTAGGAACTTCATGTAGTTTCCATAAATGGTTGCAGAAATGCCTAGGCTCTCTTCATTGAACCTCGACATGTCGTCGAGGTATGTGTGGTATTCATAGGAACCACTTCCATAGCATACTGCGGCTCTGCCTATGACATTTCCACCATCAAGGCTGTAGACGAATGGGCAATGATCAGAATTGCATGGCATGCTACCTGGCTCACCTTTTGACCCTTGATATAATCCTAGATTGATTACGTATTTCTTTGCCATATCAGGGTTTTCTTTCTTGTATTTCTCAGATATGGCCTTGATGTGATCATAATCATCTGGATGATTTGTGAACAACGTTACAGAGTTTCCTCTGTTTTCTAGATCGATATCAACATGGTTCATGTCTAGATTAACGTAAAGTCTGAGATTCTCAGCTAAATCTTGGTTAAATTCCTCGACGTATGCAGTNGAGCCCCACAATCCTTCTTCTTCGCCTCCCCATGTACAGAATCTGATGGTTCTGTCTGGTTCGCCATGCTTTGAAATGTATTCAGAGAACATTGCAGCCATCTCGAGGACAGTTGCGGTTCCTGAGGTATCATCCACCGCACCTGGAGCGTGGTAGACTGTATCATGGTGTCCTCCAACAATCAATAATTCGCTGCTTGCGCCATAGTAGGTTCCGCAGGGCACTCGAATAGTCAACTCCTGATCGTTTGTAACGTCCATAATCATCTCCAGTCTGCCGCTACCATTGATTACGACTGATTCCAGGATTTCACCTGCGTCTTTGCTCATCGCAATGAAAGCCATGTCGGTAGGCATGCTTCCCCCATTTGCTTCGAGGAGTGCACTGTGACTGGTTCCTTTGAAAATCGGAACGCAATCATTGCCTTCTATGAGTCCACAATTGTAATTCTTATTGACTCGTATTATAGACGCAAGGTCATTTTCTATAGCACGGACCATAATGTCAGTATTACTTGAAACCGAACCGCCTCCGACTAGATATCCAACCTTACCTGCTGCGGAGGCCCAAAGTGAATTATCTGAACCATCTCCAAGGTAGACTACCTCAATATTGTCTGCAAAGGTGAATGAAGATTGACCTGAGAATCCTTGGATCACATAGTCCATGCGATGATTGAGAGTAGTGANTTGCTGGCCAACATCCGCTGGCGAACAAGGAACAATTCCGAATCCTCCAGCAGCCCCTGGTGTGCAAACTCTTAGGCTTGGTTCGCTGTTTACACTGTGCATTGGAACTTCGTAAGTATGCAGTGTGGATTGGTATCCTAATTCTTCGAATAGATTGTTGATATATTCCGCAGTAGCTTGCTCTTCTGCAGTACCGCTCATTCTGCCATACCAATCTGGGTGTCCTAACTCCAACAAATCCTCAACATATCCTCTAGTGCGGTCTTGGTCGTAGGTCAGAGAAGTTCCGTAGTCTAGGGGTTCTTCTCCTAGATAGAAATACATGAAGGTCGATGAAACAAAGAGAGTAACAAGTATGCCTGCCATGACGGTTGTGTTTTGTAGAAAACTCAGCGCTGTGCGTCTATTATTGGCTTCACTCCATTCTTCAGCGATTTCAGCAGATATTACTTCATCATCGCTCATTGCAATTCCTCGCCGGTCCAGCGCTTGGTCAGGTCGTTATCCCTGCCGAGGTGGTCGAGTATNCTTGCAACTATGAAGTCTATCAAATCATCCATGCTTTGAGGTAGGTTGTAGAATCCAGGCGAAGCTGGGATGACTGTAACTCCCCAGCCAGACAATTTAGCCATGTTCTCTAGATGAACAGTAGCATATGGGGCCTCTCTTGGAACGATAATCAGATTCCTTCTCTCCTTCATTGCAACAATCGCGGAACGGGTTGCTAGATTATCACCGATGCCTGCTGCGAGCTTGCCAAGTGTAGTACCGCTACAAGGGCAAATGACAACAGCATCAATTGGAGCAGAGCCAGAGGCGGACTTGGCTGCTATGTCGTCGTTATTTTCGAGAATGGCACCGGTTTTTTCTGCAAGCATTTCCGGAGTTAATCCTTCACATTCATGTGTCATCGTAAGCCTACCAGATTCGGTAACAACAATTCTAGCATCGCTACCTAAAATCTCTGCTAGGCGCACTCCGTATATTGCGCCAGAAGCGCCAGAGATTACCAGAACGACTTCTCCCATTGATTANAACTCGGAAGGAATCATGTATCAAGTTATGTCCAACGCTATGCGAAGGACAGTTTCTAAGACATCTACTGCTTCAGCAAATGATTTTGGGTCTATAGACCAGCCAACACGCAACCAATCATCAAGTCCAGAATCAAACATACATCCTGGTACTGCAAGCAGTCCATGCTCCTTGCCCACAGTGTCAATCATCTCTAGAGTGTCCACGCCCGGTACTCTGAATGCTCCAAAGACTCCATAGGGAGGTGGACTCCATTCAATTCCTACTCGATTTAGCATTGATTGTAACAGNGGTAGGTTCTCTTCTCGATAGTGGTCGATAAGGTCTACAGGTCCGTTGAGTTGGTCTTTGATTTGTTCCGCTATTCTGATTACTGGCGAGGACATTATTCCTGCCAAATTATGGAATGTGTTCTGTGCATTCGCAATAATTTCCTTACTGGCAATAATCCATCCGTATCGGATTTGTCCCAATCCGTGGACTTTAGTCAAAGAAGANATAGATACGCAGTTGTTTCCTTCAAAGAAAAATGGCTTCCAGTTTCTGTCAGCTCCTGAATAAACCTCATCGCTAATTATTCGGACATCATGTCGTTTGCATGCCTCGATTAGCCACTCTCTATCAGACTCGGTGTACGACCACCCAACTGGATTCAATTGTGGGCAGACCATCAGAAGGTCGACTTGGGATAAAACAGATGTCCATTCTTCACGATCGATAATCCACGCACTATCAGTTGGTTTCCTTCTGACTACCATTGTTTCGAGACCTAGTATTCTTGCAGTTTGACTCAATGGGCCGTANGANGGCATCTCAACAGCAACTTTTCCTCCTCTAGATGTTGCAGAGATTGCAATGCTGATTGCTTGGGTTGCCCCATGAGTTAGGTGTACATTCTCAACATCTACTCCATACATGTCGCTAACCATTCTTCTATCATCGGTTCCTGGTCCTCTGTGGTCTTTCCAAATGTCTTCAATAGTCCCCAAATCCCACGGATACTGAAGACCTGAGAACGAAAGATTGTGTGGTCGCATTTCCTTTAATCGAGGAATATACCATTTCAGATAGGCAACGGGAGGAACTTCATCGGCCCTTGCCGGGCCTCCTGCAGTTGGGTGGTAGCCTTCCATATTTACTCTGAAAGGGAAGCGACTAATGAAGATTCATTCACTGTAAATTTCTCTAGAAAGTAGTGATACATTGTCTGTTAGTGAATCCAAAATTTGTTTGCGTGTCAAATTGAATCCTAGGGCGGAAAGACTAGTTGTCGTGTCTTTTCCTAGGCCACATCCGCTTACCATTTCGACCCGGCCAGGAGGCGTGTCATAGTTGATAGTGAAGCCATGTCTGCTGGTCCAGCGCAAAAACGACAGCCCTATCGAGCAGATTTTGTTCTCACCAATCCAAACTCCCTGCATCCTGTCATCCCTGTTAGCATCGATTCCGTGTTCAGAGAGTGACTTGATTACCCAATCTTCCAGAATAGAAATGATTGCTTTGACATTAGATTCTCCTTCTAAATCCCATTTGAAAATAGGATAAACTACGATTTGTCCGGGTCCGTGCCAAGTGAGCCCTCCACCTCTATCGACTGCAGAGGTTGCATAATCTTCTGGTGGCTTGATTCCGTCATTACGGGCCCTAGGTCCTACAGTAACTATTTCATCATGTTCACAAACAATTAGTGTATCCATAATTTCATCTTCGATTCTTTTTGCTTGCATTACTCGCATCAACTCATCAGCCTCAGCATGACTGATTTTACCGATATTGTTGANCACGATTTTTCGCATTAAGACACCTCAGAATCTGCCACTACTACCGAATCCGCCTTCTCCTCTATCGGTTGTTGAAAGATCTTCGAAACTGACTTCTCTGTAACTAGTAATAGGGACTGGTGCAATCAGCATTTGCGCAATTCTCTCTCCTTTTGCCAATACAATTTCATCGCCTTCTCCAATCCAGGTTGCGAGTACCATCAATTCGCCTCTGTAATCAGAATCAATAGTGCCTACCCCATTTGGCATTATCATCCCCTTTGCACCAAGAGACGAGCGTGAGCGAATTTGACCTTCCCAACCATCTGGAATCGCTACTGCTAAACCTGTCCGAATTTTTGTTGAACTTCCTCTTCTGACTGTAGTTTCTTCAAGAGCTCGTAAATCCCATCCTGCAGCAGATTTGCTACCTTGTGTTGGAGCGGATGCATCCGGGTCTAACTTAGCGAACAACACTTCGACACTTTCTCGCATGGGACGCTCCAAGAACTGGTGGCTATCAAGGGCTTTGGTATGTTTAGTGTAATTATTGAATTATTTTCATGGTGTTAAACAAAAGATAGAGATGATAAACTTCCGACATTCAAGTCGGAAGGCTGAGCACGCGAGTATGCCTCTCAAACCGAGGCGAATTAGGGAACTTGTTTCCTCAACTTTATAGGCTCGTTTGAACGGCCAACAAAATCCACCGCGAGCGAACAATGGGAGGGACACAAGATGCAACCAGAATCACAAAACCAAGATGGCTTCGACATAGACCTTTCATCTGAGTTCGTAGAGCCAATGCTAAAAGAATCACTAGACAGATTTGTACTATTCCCTATAGAACACACTGAGGTGTGGGAGATGTACAAGATGCATGCTGCATCTTTCTGGACAGCCGAAGAAATCGATCTGGCGGAGGATGCAAAAGACTGGGCCTCCCTTTCAGAAGACGAGAGGCATTTCTTGAAACACGTACTAGCATTCTTCGCAGCGTCCGACGGAATTGTTAACGAAAATCTGGTCGTCAACTTCGCAAATGAAGTTCAATGGGCAGAAGCTAGAACATTCTATGGTTTCCAAATTATGATGGAGAATATCCACGCTGAAACATATTCTCTTTTGATTGATACTTACATCAAGGATCCAAACGAGAAGGACCACTTGTTCAAGGCGCTTGAAACAGTACCTTCAGTTGAGAAGAAGGGTAAGTGGGCACTTCGCTGGCTCGACCGCAAGCGTGCATCATTTGCAGAAAGACTGGTAGCATTCGCTGCAGTCGAGGGAATTTTCTTCTCTGGTTCATTCTGTGCTATTTTCTGGCTCAAGAAGCGTAGTCTAATGCCAGGTCTGACATTCTCCAATGAATTAATCAGTAGGGATGAAGGGCTACACTGTGATTTCGCTTGCTTATTACACTCCATGCTCGTTAGAGGCGCTGGTGAAATGAAGATTCATCAGATAATCTCTGAAGCAGTCGAGATCGAAATTGAATTCGTTACGAGTGCACTTCCAGTTTCATTAATCGGTATGAATGCTGACTTGATGAAGCAATACATCCACTTCGTAGCTGACAGGTTGCTAGTATCTTTAGGTGCTACCAAACTATACAATGCTGAAAATCCATTCCCATGGATGGAGATGATCTCCATGCAAGGGAAGACCAACTTCTTCGAAAAGAGAGTTGGTGAGTATCAAAAGGCTGGTGTAATGGGTTCATCCAGTCTTGGAGCGGTACAACAGCGCTTCTCAATGGAGGAAGACTTCTAAACCGTACGCGTCCGACCACGGATGCTGCACGCTCACAGGGAAAGAAATCAGGGGGACAGAAATTATGGGTCTACAAGTGGTAAAGAGGAACGGAGAAAAGGAAGATGTCAGGTTTGACGCAATTCAAGAAAAGTTGTCAAGACTCTCTGAAGGATTGAACCAAGACTGGGTAGACCCAGGGCTGGTAACCAAGTTGGTTATCGAAGGTCTATACGATGGCGTCACCACTACTGAACTCGATGAACTTGCAGCTGAAACCGCTGCTTCCCTCGCTGCACAGCACCCTGATTACTCTAAACTTGCAGCTCGAATTTGTGTCGACAATCTCCACCGTTCAACCAAAGACGTATTCAGCGATGTCATTTCTGATTTGAGAAATTATGTGGACCCAGAATCTGGTAAGCATGCACCTCTAATTTCTGAAGAAGTATACAATATCATCATGGAAAACAAGGATGTATTGGATGCACACATTGACTACGACCGTGATCACAATTACGATTACTTCGGATTCAAGACTTTGGAGCGCTCTTACCTATTGCGCTTGGACGGTAATGTTGCAGAAAGACCTCAGCACATGTTAATGCGTGTATCGGTAGGTATTCACCATGGGAATATCGAGAAGGCTTTGGAAACCTATGATTTGATGAGTGAGGGGTGGTTTACTCACGCAACTCCTACTCTGTTTAATTCAGGAACACCAACTCCACAGATGTCTTCCTGTTTCCTACTAACAATGATTGAGGATTCTCTTGACGGAATCTACGACACTTTGAAGCAGTGTGCAAGGATTTCAAAATCTGCTGGTGGAATCGGACTTTCGATTCATCAAATCAGGTCTAAAGGGTCCTACATCAAGGGAACAAATGGTCACTCGAACGGTCTAGTTCCAATGCTGAGAGTCTTCAACGACACCGCTCGATATGTCGACCAAGGCGGTGGTAAGCGCAAGGGTAGTATCGCTATCTATCTAGAGCCATGGCACCCAGATATTTTCGAATTCCTAGACTTGAGAAAGAACCATGGAAAAGAAGAGATGAGAGCACGTGACTTATTCTACGCTCTTTGGACTCCTGACTTGTTCATGGAGAGAGTCGAAGCAAATGGGGAATGGTCTCTTTTCTGTCCAAATGAATGCCCAGATCTTCATGACACCTATGGTGATGAATTCCGTGCATTGTATGCTAAGTATGAATCAGAAGGGCGTGCTCGCAGGACCGTAAAGGCTCGAGAACTATGGGATGCAATTACTCAATCTCAAATTGAGACAGGCACCCCTTACATGCTTTACAAGGATGCTTGCAACGAGAAATCTAATCAAAAGAACTTGGGAACAATTAGATCTTCCAATCTTTGTACTGAAATCATCGAGTACACCGCACCTGATGAAGTTGCAGTTTGCAATCTAGCATCTATCGCATTACCTAAGTACGTTAATTCAACAGATGGAACTTTTGATCATCAGAAGTTGTTTGATGTCACATACCACGCTACTGGAAACCTAAATCGTGTGATCGATGTTAACTTCTATCCAGTTAAAGAAGCCGAAAATTCCAACATGCGTCACCGTCCAATTGGACTAGGCGTACAGGGGCTGGCAGACACATTTGCTATGCTCAAATTACCATTCGAGTCAGACCAGGCAAAGCAGCTGAACAAGGAAATCTTCGAGACAATTTACTTCGCATCTTGCTCCGCAAGTCTAGATGCAGCAAAGGAAGAGGGTCCTTACTCCACCTTCGAAGGTTCACCTGCTAGCAAGGGACTGCTTCAACCAGACCTATGGGGAATGACTGACCANTCAGGACGCTGGGATTGGGATACTCTAAGAGGACAAATCATGGAACACGGTATGCGCAACTCTCTGATGGTTGCTCCTATGCCAACNGCTTCNACCAGCCAGATTCTAGGAAACAACGAATGTTTCGAAGCATTCACTTCTAACCTATACGTAAGAAGAACTCTTTCCGGTGANTTCATNGTTCTGAACAAGCACCTNGTNNGTGACCTAATNGANAGAGGACTTTGGTCTTCAGAGATGAAGGATGAAATCCTACGTCACAAGGGTAGCGTNCAAGCNATTGCTGCAATTCCAGAAGACCTGAAGGAATTGTACAAGACCACATGGGAAATCAAGCAGAAGCATGTTATCGACATGGCTGCAGACCGTGGTGCATACATCGACCAAAGCCAATCATTGAACATCCACATGATAGATGCAAACCCTGCCAAGGTCACCTCCATGCACTTCTACGGCTGGAGAAAGGGATTGAAGACAGGAATGTACTACCTTAGAACCAAGGCAGCAGCTGACGCAATTCAGTTCACTGTTGAGCAAAAGAAAGCAGAGGATGAAACCGTTGAGGGTCTAGCATCTCGTGCAGAAGCAACCAGCATGGAAGCAATCGCATGTTCTCTAGATTCCCCTGATGACTGCTTAAGTTGCGGTTCATGAGTTAGTNTGTTTTTGGTGAACCAGTTTGGTATTGCTAAACATTTGGTCAGTAGGCCATTTTATCCAGTGGGGCTTTCTTGGACGCTTCCTATTGAGTAATTGGTGGATTTTCTTCATACTNTCAATTGGCTGGGAAATATTAGAATTATATCTTCCATATGAGTTTGTCATAGAAACATGGGATAACAAAATATCTGATATTGTAGTGAATACTATCGGATTTCATCTTGGCAATAGGCTNCGCTATGCCCCTGAAAGATTGTAACTTCAGGCGATGTGTATAGCGTGACCTAGGGTTGCTAGTACTGCTTCATGAGTCATCTCAGTCATAGTTGGGTGTGCGTGGATAGTGCCTGCAATGTCCTCCAATAGAGCTCCCATCTCAAGGGCGAGAGTCCATTCTCCCACCAGTTCGCTGACATGGGTTCCAACTGCTTGTACACCCAGGATTCTGTGGTCATCCTCACGGGCAACTACTCTGACAAATCCGCCAGTCTTTTCAGCCTCTTGAGTCAGAGATCTTCCGTTTGCAGCGAGAGGGAACTTTCCGGTGATTACTGGATGTCCTGCTTCTTTAGCCTCATCGGGAGACAACCCCACTGAGACAATTTCTGGCTCTGTGAACACGATTGCAGGNACTGCAACTGGGTTGTAAGCACGGTTTGTACCGGCGATGATTTCTGCAACCATCTCTCCTTGGAATGAAGCGACATGCGCTAACATTTCTCCTAAATCTGAAACATCTCCAATTGCATAAACTCCCTTCATGTTGGTCTGGCACTGGTCGTTAACCTTGACAAATCCACGCTCGTTTAGAGCGACACCAGTTGGAGCAAGTCCTTCACTGCGTGGTCTGCGGCCAACGGTTACCAGAACTCTGTCTGCCTCAACAGATTGCATCTTTGATTCATCGTCAGCATTGTTCTTGTCAATGAAATTTAATTTGAGTTTTCCATTGTCAAGTTTCTCAACGCCCTTTGCAAAAACTCCGGTGTTAACCTTGACCTTATTCTTCTTGAGGAATAATTCGAGAGGTCGGCGCAATTCTTTATCGAAAATTGGTAGAACGCTATCCATTGCTTCTACAATTGTGACTTCGGCGCCGAGCATACGGTGAACTATTCCAAGTTCAAGTCCGATATATCCCCCACCTACTACGACTAGATGCTCTAACTTCTCGTCGATATCAAGTGCTTCTCTGCTAGAAATTACTCCGTCGCCATACTTCATGAATGGTAATTCGATAGGGACACTTCCGTTTGCCAGAATCACATTCTCAGCCTCAATTTGAGTGTCTCCAACAACGACAGTCTTTGCATCCTTGAACTCAGCCCAGCCGGTGATTAATTCTGCACCTGAATTCTTCAATAGGTGCTCAACACCCTTGTTTAGGCGGTCAACGATGTCATCTTTCCATCCCTTTAGCGCAGCCATTTCCAGTTCAGCAGGTCCTGGGATTGAAATTCCCATGTGTCCACCTTTCTTAGCATGCTTTGCCAAGTCGTGGAACTTGTGTGCTGCGTGAATCATTGCCTTGGAAGGAATACATCCTCTGATTAAGCAGGTTCCTCCTGCTCTTTCACCTTCGACAATTACTGTGTCCATACCTAGTTGGGCTGACCTAATTGCAGCAACATACCCGCCAGGNCCTGCTCCTACGACTAATACCTTGCACTTACGAGTCTTCATTCAAATCAACCTCACATGAAGATTGTAGCTGGGTTTTCCAGCAGTGTTTTCAGNCTTTGAACGAGCATTGCTCCGTCCCAGCCATCAACAACTCTGTGGTCCCAAGATGANGATAGTCTCAACATCTTTCGAATTACGATTTGNCCGTTGCGAACAACNGGTGTGTCNACNGCGTTGTGAACTCCAAGAATACCAACTTCTGGTTTNTTNATNATTGGNGTTGCACCNAGNCCACCCATTCTTCCNAGGCTNGTAATAGTGAAAGTNGAACCTGTCAATTCGTCAAGTCCNGCAGTNCCATCACGTGCTGCTTGGCTGACTCTTTGCATCTCAGATGCNGATTGCCAGATNTCTTGAGCNTCNACGTGCTTTACCACAGGTACGTATAGTCCTCTGTCGGTTTGGGTTGCAATTCCTAGGTGGACTGCATCGTGTCTGGTTACAACTCCCTTTTCGTCATCGAATAGAGCATTGCAAACCGGATTTTCTCCCAATGCTTTGACAAGAGCCTGCATGATGAATGGCAGGTATGTCAACTTAGGTTGACCATCTGCGCGAGTAGAGTTTAGGTGAACTCTCAATTCATCCAAATGAGTGATGTCGACTTCCTCAAAGTATGAGAAGTGAGGAATTGTTGTGTATGAAGCGGTCATACTCTCTGAAATCTTTCTTCTCAAGCCGATGACAGGAACCTCAGTAGTTCCTGTTTGGGCAGTTCGCGCAGGTCCTGCAGCAGCCACAGGGCTGCCGGCAGCCTTCCATGAATCCAAATCTCCGTGAGTNATTCTTCCTGCAGGCCCACTTCCAGAGACTGTAGTCAAATCGATTCCACTCTCACGTGCACGTTGACGCACAGCAGGTGATGCTAGTGGTCTAGCTCCTGGTGCTGCTACAACTACTGGCGTTGGCGCAGGCGCAGGCGCAGGGGCCGCTGGTGCAGGTTTGACTTCTTCTTTGACAGGTTCAGGTGCGGGTGCTTCTTCGACGACTTCCTCAACTGGTTCTGGTGCTTCTTCAACAGGAGTCCCTTCTCCATCGGTTTCGAATTCAATACAAACCTGTCCAACTGCTAGAATTGTTCCGGGTTCTCCAACAATCGACTTGACAACACCGTCTGTTGGTGAAGGAATCTC
>PBXT01000046.1 GCA_002727695.1 Methanobacteriota archaeon
AAACCTGTACTGGAACAATGGTAAGTGGAAAAATTGGAAGGAACGCTGCACTCAGCGTGATTCTGATGATTCAGTAAAAATGATCGAAGCAGACATGAATGCAATGATAGATTTACATTACAGATTGGGATTATCTTGTGACCTATCACAAATCCCTCTCGCAAAAAGCAAGCGGACCTGCAGAAATTGTGGGCATAGAGATACTTGTCCTGGTGGTGAAGACCTGAAAAGAGCGAGGCTAGAACAATCTGCTCTTGAAATGGCAAAATCCTCAATGAAACGCAATTAATTACGGGCCACCCCATCCAGATAGCCCACACACTCCATAGCATCCCCCACCTGATGACATAAATATTGTAGCCACAAGTATGCTTAGCGCTAGAAGAATCGCAACTGGGGCTAGGAATAACACTACAAAGAATTTCGCTATTGGATCTTTTGCTGCAGAAATTAATGCCCAGCATCCAAAGAGCAAAGTGAAACAGGCCCCAGTAAGTGTTTCGGATGGAGCAGATGAGTTTTCAGATGAAGCGATTAAAAACCATGTAATCAAGAGAAGAAAAATACCCGTGACTGTAAGTTCTAACGTATATCCATATTTCTCATCAATTGAGATTTCATTACTACCATTGGTTGAGGATGACGGTAGTCGTGGTGAAATATCATTATTTTGACTTTGCATTTCTCTTTCAGCAATCTTCGCAATCGCTTTTTCTCGAGCTATTCTGCCAGCAATAATCTTGCCAATTGCCTTGTGTTCGCGACAAAAATCGCTGTATCCTTTCCTTAGATTTTGGCAATCATCAAATCTACATCGATGTGATTCATTTGCTTGGATTGTATTATTGTTTTTTAAATTCTCAATCGCTTTTTCTCTCTCGATTTTTTGTTGGATTACATTTTCCATAGTTTTGTGTTTGCGGCAATAATTACTGTATCCTCTTTTACCCCTTGTACAACCAGCAACAATGCAAACATGTGCTTCTTTCTTACTTTGACCTATCTCAATGGTGATAGTACTTGGTGTCTCTCCNGAAGGAAGACCTTGTTCTATCGCCATGATAATCGATTTATTATTGAGAATATAAAATATAACCCGGCAACCANTGTTAGATTAGAGTGTAACTANNCCCACGCTNNACCACTGATAATTTCGAAAAAACCCTGAATTGGTATAATCACAAGAATGTAAACAGCCAGGAANAANGCAGCTATCAGGATAATTATCTTCATCGCTTCTTGCACAAATACTTGGTTCGAAGGTGATTCCTGAATTCGCAATGCTTCTTCGTACATCGACATNCTAGGATCAACTCTTGCNGCTTTCTCTCTAGCANCTTTACCTGCAATAATCTTGCCAATTGCCTTGTGCTCGCGACAATATTCGCTGTATCCTCTTTTCGCTCTTGTACAACCATCGAAAATGCAAACATGTGCTGCTTTTTTCTCACTTTGAACTACCTCAATAGAGATATTATTAGGTTCCTCACTAGAGGGAAGACCTTGTTCTATCGCCATGATAATCGATTGGTGATTGATAATATAAAATCTAACCCGGAATCCAGATTCAGATTAAAGAAACCAAGTCGTTTAGCACTCCTGGTACATCGTTGGCCTTGGTCACTCCACTTGCTAGAAGAACTCCTTCTGCGCCTAGAGAAATCGCTGTTNCAACATCTTGACCATTCTTTACACCTGCACCACACAATACCCTGACATTCGGATTTACTTCCTTAACAGCTGCAACGGTATCAGAAACAATTGCAGGGTCTGCGGTTGTTACCGAAATATCTCCTCCAATCAACTCAGGAGGCTCAACAGCGATGAAAGTTGGGCCCAATTCTGCCAATGCTCTAGCCTCATTTACGTCTGCAGCGCATGCACACACAGGNAAATCTTCTGGTAGCATTGCCATCAAATCTCTCACGTGTTCTAGGGAAACCTTGTGTTCGGCGTGATTAATGATTGTTCCAGCAGCACCTCTTTCAATTGCGGTCTGTGGCTCCAACCAACCGGTATGACTGCCCTGCCCAACCGGGTCTAAGTGTTGGGACCAGACTTCTAATCCTGAGATTGAGCTCACGCTCGATAGATCGAAGGCGCTGGCTACAGCAACCATCCTTGCATCGGTTTCAACATCGGCCATTAACTGACCAAGTTTGTCAGCAGAACCTGCCATTGCAGACGAATATGTCTTGAAATTAACTACGATTAATGGGGCATCCATGCAATAGCCCTGAGCGCCTATCCTTTTTGGAAACTGCGATTCAAATCGTACCTTCGGATTGGATATGNCCTGCAGTAACAACACTACCGTGTCCAACAATAACGTTCGTTAATCTAGCATCACTTTCGATTACTGCTCCTTCTCCAATTAGGCAATTAGAAACAACTGCGCCTGAATCAATTCTAGCACCTCTAAGAATTGTTGAATGGCTAACTTCTCCAGACACAATACATCCGTCCTGAACCATTGAATCTCTAGCGATTGTATGCTTCCCTTGGTGCCAAGTTCCTCCAGAAACTGAACCCGTTTTGAATCTCTTTTCTTCTATACATCGAAGTACTGCTTCATGCCAACTGCTTGGAGTACCCGCATCAATGAAGTAACCCTCGAAGGGAAATCCTGCTAAACTTCCTTCTTCAGCTAGAACTGGAAATACATCTCTCTCGAGGCTATGTTTTTCCTTCGGCATGATGTCAAAAACATCATCTTCAAGGATATAGGAGCCTGCATTAATCAAATTGGAAAATACCTCTTCTGGTTTCGGTTTTTCTTTGAATTGTGTGACTTTATTCCCTGAATCTAGGCCAACAATTCCGAATCTGGTTGGGTCCTCAACCTCCCATAGTGCAAGTGTTCCTTTCACGCTCATTGATGAATGCTGCTCAAGCATCATTCCAACATCTAGAGAAGAGACTATGTCGCCATTAAAACAAGCGAATCTTCCAGATACAACATCACGGCAATTACCCAGTGCACCCCCGGTCCCAAGAGGCTCGTCTTCAGGAACAATTCTGACATCAAAGTCCACGTTCGCTCTACGAAAATAATCTCTGATCATATCAATTTTGTAACCACCTGCTACAATTACTTCGTCGACTAAATCACTTGGAACTCCTTCCACTACCCTTTCTAGAAGAGTAGAATCTAGCATAGGAAGTAGAGGTTTAGGGATGTCATTTGTCCATGGGCGTAGACGAGAGCCTATTCCGCCAGCAAGGACGACTACCTGCATATCCAATCCGACCACAACTTTGCTATTGAACGCATCGTGAGATTAACCATTTCAAATCGCATCATTGAAGGGGCGTCTTTTGGTCGGAGTGGTTAGGGAGAATCATGAACATCCACGAGTATCAAGGGAAAGCACTGCTAAAATCAGCTGGTGTTCCAGTTTTAGAAGGGGTACATTGCACCAGCGTAAATGATGCACTGGAGGCTTATGACGCTCTAGGTTCAAAAGTTGTAGCAGTGAAGAGCCAGATTCATGCAGGTGGTCGAGGAAAGGGTACAATGTACGACCCGCAGACCCGTGAAGAGGTTATGCAAGGTGGAGTGAAAATAGCGTTCTCAAGAGAGGAAGTTGAAACTTATGCTTCAAACATTCTTGGAAATATATTGGTCACAATTCAAACCGGTGATGAAGGAAAAATAGTCAACAATCTGTACGTTGAATCTGGATGTGCAATCGCTCATGAGTACTACCTAGCATTGCTAGTTGATAGAGAGAGTAAGGACGTTCTAATCATGGCATCTACCGAAGGTGGAATGGACATTGAAGATGTTGCTCATAATACTCCTGAGAAGATTCACAAGATTAACGTGGATCCAAATTCGGGACTTCTCGGTTTCCAGAAGAGAGACTTAGGAATGGCATTGGGGTTATCCGGTAATGCTTTGAAGTCATTTTTCAAGATGCTAGGAAAAATGTATGACATGTTTGTTGCCCAAGATTGTGCCATGGTTGAAATCAATCCGCTTGTGAAGACTGAGGATGACGAAATGATTGCCCTAGATTCCAAAATCAGTTTCGATGAAAATGCTGAGTTCCGTCACAAAGAATGGAATGAACTTCGTGACCTATCTGAGGAAGAGGAAGTCGAGATTAGAGCAAAGGAAACCGGATTGTCATATGTCAAGTTAGACGGAAACATAGGCTGCTTGGTTAATGGTGCAGGATTAGCGATGGCTACCATGGATGTAATCAAGCTCTATGGTGGCGAGCCGGCAAACTTCTTGGATGTTGGTGGCGGTGCAGATGAAGAACAGGTAAAGACCGCATTCTCAATTATTCTTGAAGACCCTAATGTAAAGGGAATTCTGGTCAACATATTTGGTGGAATCATGCGCTGTGACATCATCGCAAGAGGGGTTATTGGCGCTACTGAGTCATTGGGGTTAGATGTGCCACTGGTAGTTAGATTGGCTGGAACCAATGTCGATGAAGGAAAGGCGATTCTCGCTGCTTCAGATTTGAACATTCACCCTGCAGATGATTTGGCAGACGGTGCCCAGAAAATTGTATCTCTAATTGGGGGCGGTGAGTGAAATGGCAATTTGGATTGAAGAAGATGCAAAAGTCCTTGTTCAAGGAATTACAGGTAAGCAAGGAATGTTCCATGCTGGAAAAATGGTAGAATACGGCACTAACCTAGTCGGAGGAGTAACTCCTGGCAAGGGAGGTCAAGAGGTTCTGGGTGTTCCAGTATTCGATAGCATGGTGGAAGCCATTTCACAAACAGATGCTGATGCCACTGTAATTTACGTTCCACCGCCATTCGCAGGTGAAGCGATTATGGAAGCCGCAAATGCGTTTGAAACAATTAAGGGCGAAGGAGTAATTGTTTGTATCACAGAGGGTATCCCAACTCTTGACATGGTAAAGGCTGCTGCATACGTTGCTAACCGAGAAAATGTAAGGCTAATCGGTCCGAACTGTCCCGGTATCATCACCCCTGGAGAATCAGGAGGAGCAAAGTTAGGAATCATGCCCGGACATATTCACGCTAAAGGAAGAATTGGAATTGTATCCAAATCTGGAACCTTAACTTACGAGGCAGTTGCTCAAACTATGAGTATTGACGAGGGCCAATCTACCTGTATTGGAATTGGAGGAGATCCTGTTAATGGAACTGGATTCATTGAATGCTTGGCTGCCTTTGAGGCAGATTCTCAAACTGAAGCTATTGTAATGATTGGTGAAATAGGAGGAAATGCTGAGCAAGAAGCAGCAGCTTGGGCAAAGGAAAACTGCACCAAACCAATCGTTGGATTTGTTGCTGGAGCAACCGCTCCACCTGGCAAAAGAATGGGTCACGCTGGAGCGATTATTTCTGGAGGCAAAGGCACTGCTGAAGAAAAGTTCGCCGCATTTGAAGCAGCAGGAATTGCATGTGCAAGAGACCCAAGTGAGTTGGGACAAGTTTTGCTAGCAAGCCTCAAAGAAGCAGGCTTGCGATGATTAATATCAATCTGTCTTGAAGATTGTATCACTTAGGAGGTCCGCGCTTAGGACCTGGTGGGCCACCCCGCTTAGGACCTGGAGGACCGCCCCGGNGCCACCACTTGGAGGTCCACCTCGCTTAGGACCTGGAGGACCACCGCTCTTTGGAGGACCGCCNGGGCCACCGCTTGGAGGGCCACCCCGCTTAGGGCCTGGAGGACCGCCGCTCTTTGGAGGACCGCCCCGGCCACCGCTTGGAGGACCACCCCGCTTAGGGCCTGGAGGGCCTCCTGCTCTTGATGGACCTGGTGGACCACCTCTTGATGGACCTGGTGGGCCACCTCTTGATGGACCTGGTGGGCCACCTCTTGCAGGAGGTGCACTGACTGGTTCTTCCTCCTCTTCTTCGAATATTGCTCCGCAGTGTGGGCACTCATTATCAGATTCTTTCACAAGGCCATCACAGACCTCACAAGCGAACATCTCTTCATCAGTTTCCTCAACTGCTGGGGCAGAGCCATCGCTACCAATTTTATCCACTGTCCCATCTTTGGACCTGAATAAGTTGATGTCAACAACTGCATCTAGACCTTTCAGAGCGACTTCGGTTGAAATCGCATGCTCGAATGCTGCAGAAAGGTCTTCAGGAGTATCGAGAACTCTTCCATCGTCAATGTATGTTACATTGACAATTAGAACACCATTTTCTGATCTGGTTTGAGGTGCATCTACTGCCACACCACGTTTGCGAGCTACTCTGCGAACTGCAACTTCTGCCATGCGCTTGAACAATGCATCATTTCCAGATTCATCTTTTCCAGAACCGATTGCACTAGCGAGGAATTCCGCCGCACTATTTTCGTCCTGCCCCTTTAGGTGTGCAGGTAATTCTCCTCCAATTGAAGAAAGGACATTAGCTGCAGATTGTTGATTCATTTGCAACCATTGGCTCCTTCTTTCATTCTTGACTGCTCTTTCTGCTTCTGCTATTCTGTTAACCATAGCATCAGTTGGTGAAAGTGATGGATTGCTGGAGACTGCTGTACCACCAATCTGATTTCCTAAGTCTCCAAGTTGGGCGTTAGGGCCAACACCGCTAGCCAGTGATGGGCCCTTGACAGCAGGAGGCATGTCGCCTCTCGAGCCTCCGATGTTAGGAGGTGCTTGTCCAGGTAGAGGAGTTACATTAGAAGGCGGCATTCCTTGATTTAGTGGCGGCAAACCAGTGTTAGCAGGAGGCATTCCAGGAAGATTTGGTGCGATCTGCCCCATGATGTCCGGCATCATGCCAGGTGGCATTCCTTGGTTAGGCATACCTTGCATGTTCTGGTTGATTACTGCTTCACCAGAAACCACTCCAAAATTACGTCCACCGCTTACATCTTGGCCGCCTAAACCAACGCCGCCTACGCCCGGTAAACCGCCTGCTCTACTCATCTCTTGGCGAGCACCACATTCGGGACAGAATATGCTGTCACTGGGTATCTCCTCAAGACAAGAGCCGCACTGCACACTAATCCCCTCGTATAGGGGCTAGGTTGGTTCAAAATAAAGCCTTGCTATTTTTTCGAATTAAATCCGCCCTATACGCCTACTCTGAAACTTGTCACCCTAGTCTGAATCAATTAGGCGCACTATTGTCCCACAGGGTCAAGAACAATTACCAATTCCGAATACATGAGGGGATTTTTTGTCAGTTCTCATCAATGCAAAAATTGATGCTCTACTAGAGGGTACGTCTCGTTCATTTTATCCTACTTTGAAGTATCTTCCAAAGAAGATTAGAGGACAAATTGGTTTGCTGTATCTTTTAGCTCGAGTTGCAGATACAATAGCAGATTCAAAGCATGGTGAGACTGAAGAATTACTGAGGCTATTGAATGGATACAATGATGTCGCACAGGGTAGGTCAAACGAACTGCCTGACCTTTCACACATCGCTGATATTCAAGAAAATGAAAGCGAGGCAGAACTGCTTAGAAACGTTCAGGATGTTATCGAAGGATTAGATGTCTACTCTGAAGGCGATAGGGAACGCATGCTGGAATGTCTTGACACAATAGTTGGTGGCCAAATATTAGATCTTGAGAGATTTGGCCCTGCTAACGAAGGAGAAACTATCTCTGCATTAGTCGACAACGCAGAAATGGACGACTACACTTTCAGAGTTGCAGGTTGCGTGGGCGTATTTTGGACGAAAATGACATTGACACATATGTTCACAATGTCACGGGAAAAAGAAGAAGAGTTTTTCTTGAAAGGCATTAGATTTGGCAAAGCCCTTCAGATGATCAATATCCTAAGAGACATTCCAGAAGATTTGAGATTCGGAAGATGCTACATCCCATCTGAAGCATTGGCAAGGAACAGCATGAAACCTGAGGATTTACTCGATTCAAAAAATGTTGATAAATTCAGGCCTTTGTATGACGAATATCTCGACATTACAAATGACCATTTGGATGCAGCAGTTGAATACATCAAGATGTTGCCCGAGACTCAATTCAGATTGAAAGCAGCATGTATGTTGCCAGTACTAATCGGTCAACGAACTGTAACCCTTTTGAGAGAAGGAAATATTCTAGACTCCAAAGATAAGATCAAAGTCACCAGAGATGAAATCAAATCATACGCTAAAAAGTTGCTCAGAGCGCTGATTATTCCTGGAGGAGTCAAGAGGCTCCTCGAGAAGAACAAAGATGTCGTAAACAAAGAATAGTAATCTTTGTAGACACCCGCTTACTTGAGTTGTAAAATGCAACTTTAAACTCGCCGGTTTCCCAGATTTATTTGAGTTTTTCAAGGCTGAATCCATAATTTACATCGCGAAATAGGAATTTCTGAATCGCCCGTAGGGCGTAGTGTGCAAAATACCATCACACTGATAAGTGAGGGGCAAGACATACTCACTGAGCGACATGCTAGAACGCCGCAAACCTCTCGACCTGCTGTTCCCTCTCAAGGGCGGTGCTTCGAAAGAGGTTGGTGTTCGAAAAGAAGGCATGACAGCTGCTCAAAGACTGCGTGCTGCGGTCAACTTAACTGCTGATGCTGTGAAAGCGGTTAGCCTAACTGCAATGGAAGCACTGAGAGAAGGTGCAGCATTCATCGGAATTGTTGGAGAGCAGGACGAATTAATCGATCCATTCCACCATCTTGATGCCCCGATTTGGGCAAGAGATCCTCCGGTTGAGTTGCTAAAATTAGCATATTCTTACTGTGAAGAATTGACCATGAGAGAAGCTGGAAATTTCTATCATTCTTTCAAGTATCTTCCTGAAGAACAGAGGCTAGCAATGTGTGCAGTCTACGCATTCTGCCGCAGAGCAGACGACATTGCAGACGGCGACTGGCAAGACAGATTCCCCGGATCACAAGGTGAAATGGACCCTGAAGCTGTTGCTTACCGCGAACAGTTGGAGAGCCTACAAAACAAGGATACAATCTTACAAGAGGAATTGTACCTTGAGAAGATTACACAGTTATTCTTCTTCAGAAAGAAGTTATCCACTTGCTATTCAGAAACCAGTAGTACGGACCCTGTTTTCTTGGCGCTGAAGGACACTGTGAAGCGATACAACATTCCACGAAGCGTGTTTGACGATTTGATCACTGGAATGGAAGATGACCTTTACAACAACAGGTACCGCACATTCGATGAATTGTATGTCTACTGCTACAGAGTTGCATCTGTTGTGGGATTGATGTGCATTGAAATATATGGCTATGAAGACCCACGAACAAGAAAGTTCGCAGAGTCTTGGGGTATTTTCATGCAGTTGACAAACGTCTTGAGAGATGTTGGGGAAGATATCCAAAGGAACAGGGTTTACCTACCACTAGATGAACTTGAAGCAAACGGAATCACAGAGCCTGAACTGAATGGAGACGTCGTTTTGAACACCGCTTGGGAGCCTTACATTCACCACTATGCAAAGCGTGCAAGGACCTACCTCGAAGAAGCTAAGCAACTACTACCCCTTCTTCCACGAAGAACTCGATATTCACCTGCAGCAATGATCGCCTTCTATGACAAGATTCTGAAGCAGATTGAAAGACAACAGGGTGACGTATTCACCAAGCGTGTTAAGTTGAATAAGTTCCAGAAACTAACCCTAGCTGCTGCTGTCTATCTCAGACACAGGTTTATCCCGGGTTGGCTGAACCCAGTATGGACAGGACTATCCAAGATTGGACTACTACCTGACGTTTGATTGAGGTGATAAGGATGGATTTACCATCCAAACGCAAGTTGGCATTGCTATTTAGTGCAGGATTCATTCTTGCATTGTTGGAGCCACTTATTCTCCTAGCATTAGGAAATGACTTGGGGGGAGCGTTTTGGCCCATGGCAAAGCGTTCTTTAGAATGGACTTTTTTCTTGAGAGAGAATCATTCTCTAATTTTTGGATTCTTCCTAATTGCCATCCCATTTTCGTATTACAGATCTAATAAAGCAAGCAATTTAGAGAAAGTGATTGCAATTTTTATTACAGGGTCTGTCTTTGGATTACTATCCATATTTTTGCTTTTGAACTGGGCATATTACCGCGATGCATTCTTACTCATACCAACAACATACGGTTTCATCATGCTGTGTTGCGCACTGATTATTCGTGGAATACCAAAAAACCCTTTGAGGGATACAAAAGAAAGATTCAGCAATATTGCTCACATACTACTCGTGCTGATTGCTGTTTGGCTAATCAGTCCAGGAATTACTGCTATGGCAGGCCTATCTCCCTCCCCTCCAGATTTACAAATGGGAAAGGGAATGTATGAAGTTGAAATCAAGGATTATGAATATCCAATGCCTGAAGAAGTGTCTAGCATTCAAGGAGATTACGAAGAAGACGTCGTCTTTTCAGTCTATATTGCCCTCCCTAAAGACCATGATGGAATGATGCCATTGGCAATTATACTGCACGGTTTCGCCAACCCATTCTTCGAATCATATGTTGATTGGGTTGAGACTTTAGCATCAAGAGGAACTGCTGTCGCTTTCATACAGTATCCTTCCGATGTAATGCCGCCAGGGCATGATACCTTCGAATTGCATGAGGAAGCGGGTATGTCAAATCATCCATATCATATTCCCAGAGCTGTTGCGATTAATTCCGCACTTGAGTTCATGACTACTGTCTTACCAGAGAATGTTGATTCTGACTTCCTGCTTGTTGGCGGACATAGCCTAGGTGCAGGATACGCATTGCTAGTTCTCGATTGGGCGCTTGAGAAAGAGTGGGGAGGCCAAGCATTGTTTGTCAGTCTTGAGGCACCTTATGCACGTCCAGTTCAGGAACATCTCCAAATTAATTCAACAAGAATCCCAGACAATTTCCTATCGCATGTTGCAGTCAGTGAAGATGATATGAGTGTATCTGATTGCTTCGGAGTACATCACCAACAACTGCTAGGAGAAGGTGCTTTATTCATCCAAATACCTAGTGACAGGTACGGATTTCCACGTCTGGTTGCAAGCCATTATCTTCAGGCCACAGAAGCACATGACGACCTTGCGGACTGGGGATTTTACAGAAGGGTTGCAAGCCAATCCAGTTGGTTGGTAGCCAGCTTACAAGGTGATGAAAGCAACGAATCAGAATATCGAAATCAACTAACAAATACTGATGAACTACGCTACATGGGTGAATGGTCGGATGGGACACCTGTGTTAGAGTTGCGCACTTATGAAAATGCTATTTCAAGTGATGACTTCAATTACTGCCAAGAGTGGACTGGACCTTAATTCAAGAGTTTCGAGTGAATGCTTGAATACCGGTGATGTACCTACCCAAAATCAGATTATGAATATCATGAGTTCCCTCATAGGTTTTCACTGACTCTAGATTTGCCATGTGCCTCATTACAGGGTATTCGTCTAGAATTCCGTTAGCACCATGGATGTCTCTTGCGACTCGTGCGATTTCCAAAGCGATGTCCACATTGTTCATCTTAGCAAGGCTGATTTGTTCATTGAACCATGTACCGTCATCCTTCTTTCTACCTAGGTGATAAGCCAGCAGTTGGCCCTTTGTGATCTCTCTTAGCATCCAAGCCAACTTGTTTTGCACGAGTTGGTAAGATGCGATTGGCACACCGAATTGGATTCTTGAAAGAGCGTATGTCTTTGCAGAATGGAAACATGCCATCGCTGAGCCAAGTGCTCCCCAAGATATTCCAAATCTAGCATTGTTAAGACACGAGAAAGGTCCTCGCAGACCCTTGACGTTTGGCAGGATTCTGTCTTTTGGAATCTTACAATCTTGGAATACAAGTTCGCTAGTAACGCTAGCTTTGAGCGAATGCTTGCCTTTCATTTCTGGAGCGGTGAATCCTTCATCGTCTTTCTCGACAATAAATCCACGAATCACTCCGTCTAATTTGGCCCATACGATTGCTACATCTGCAATTGTTCCGTTAGTGATCCACATCTTTGCACCATTCAGTAGGTAATGGTCGCCCATATCCTCTGCCTTGGTAATCATGTCACCGGGGTTTGAGCCATAATCCGGTTCAGTCAGTCCGAAACATCCGACCCATTCGCCGGAAGTCAGTTTTGGTANGTAGTATTCCTTCTGTTCTTCGCTTCCGAAATCCCAGATAGGGTACATTGCAAGGGAACCTTGCACACTTGCAAAGGAGCGAAGTCCTGAATCTCCTCGCTCTAATTCTTGACAGATTAATCCATATGCTACATAAGAAAGTCCTGGGCAATCATAGCCTTTCAGTGGAGCNCCTAAAACGCCCATTTCACCAAGAGCAACCCTCCATTCATCAGGGAAAATTCCCTCCTCGCATGCATGCTCGATTTTTGGGATNACTTCCTCGTCTACCCAATCTCTAACCATGTCACGAATCATTATCTCTTCTTCAGTCAGTAGTGACTCGATGTCGTAGAAGTCCAGACCCTCAAACGGCTCCATGTTTTTGCTGCGGTAGCAATAGCCTCATGAAGGTTAGGGGACTATTGCTCATCTTCCTTATTACGACGGAACAAATTTGCATATTTCCGCTGCAACCAAGGACTATTCCAATAAATTAGACCGATGAAAACTCCGGGAACACATAGCGCAACTAGAATGATGAGTATATTCGGGATTTCTCCACTATCTGCTTCGCTTGCAGGCTCAAAAGAAACAATTCTACCTTGGCTGGTAATCAAGAAGCCTGAATACTCCGAATTTTCCCAAGCTACTGCGAAGCCATCGCCACCAAGCAGTACATCTTCATCGCTAGCATTCTCATTTGAAAACATCAAGAATGCATTTTGNGAATANTGATTCCATCTAACCATTCCTAGNGGTGCNANTGCNATGATNCTNGANGANTCNACNGCAGTACTATCGCCAATTACGTCTCCTTCAAGCTGACCTAGAATGATAATCTCACCTAACTCAGATTTGGTTGAATCTAGAATGTCAATCTCTATAGAAGCGGCTTTGTGGCCGCTGGCAAATCCTGTACAAGCATTCATGGTCGCATCTTCACA
>PBXT01000047.1 GCA_002727695.1 Methanobacteriota archaeon
GATACCCCAGCATTTTCTGCACCTACAACGAGCAAAACATCTCCAGTTAAGTCAGTCTGCCAGGGTGCTTTTCCGCCAACATCTTCTGCGACGACTATCCTTCGGTTACATGCCGCAAGGATTTCATCAGTTGTGGCGTAAACAACCGGAATGAATCGGGTCGCTCTCATTGAAGCTCTTCGAATAGTTCTCCTTTCTTCGTGAGTTTTGCTTACGTTGATGATTACAGCGGCAGCTCCACTAACCTCTGCAGTTCTAACTCCGAACCCTAAGTTTGGAGCGTATTCGACACCGTCAAAAAGCCAGATTGCCCCTTCTCTTTCAAAGACTTCTTCAAGCGTTCCTTGAGGCTCTCTTCCTATCAACGCAAGGGCTTTCTGTTGCCCGTTTGCGCTCATTCTCCAAAGGTCAGTAGAAGAACCTTCAACGACACGAATATTCATTGAATTACAAATCTCGATAATCTCCGAGCAATCCTGATCCCTATCAACCAAAACTAGTTTGATTTCAACTCCGTTTTTCAGAGCCTCGAGGACATCCTCCTCGCCGGTGATTTGAAGGGACACACACCCCCGAGAATGAACTCACACATGAGTGAATCCCCCCGTAGGGGGGTGAAAAACCGCGTCGCGGTCTTCAAATAGGGGAGGCAAGTCGGCAAAATGCTCCAAGGAGTAGGTGATGTACATGGCTAAGGGACTTTACCAGCATGTTCGTGCAACATGGAACAACCCAAAAGCAACTCAATCTCATCAGCAGCGCCAAGACCGCATGGTCCAGTGGCGCCGTGAGCCAGTTAACTGCAGAATCGATAAGCCAACACGCATCGATGCTGCACGCCGCCTTGGTTACAAGGCTAAGCAAGGCGTCATCATGGTCAGAACAAGAGTTCGCCGTGGTGGACTTCGCAAGGGCAAGGTTCACATGAAGCGTAAGCCATCTAAGGCTGGTATCGCTAANATTACAATGGCAAAGAACACTCANNGAATNGCTGAAGAGCGTGTTAACNGNCACTTCCCNAACNTNGANGTNCTAAACTCNTANTGGGTTGGACAAGATGGTAAGCACAAGTACTACGAAGTCATCATGCTAGATCCATCTCACCCTGCTATCAAGTCTGACAAGGACCTAGGATGGATTGCAGATTCCCACCACCGTGGACGTGCATACCGTGGAAAGACCAGCGCAGGCAAGCGCGGGCGTGGTCTTCACAAGAAGGGTAAGGGCGCAGAAAAGCTGCGACCTTCCCTAAAGGCTCGTGGAAACATCGGCAAGTGATTTTTGGTTCAAACCAATAATTTTCTTCGCAATTAGNTTAATGTANAGNNTGNGNGTGNTTCATTATATGGACGCACAACANTACTACGAATCTCTCNTTGCCCAAGGNTATACNCCGGAAGATTCAACNAAGTATACTCAAGAACACTATCCTGATTTTGGCCAAGAANCTACGCCAGCAGCACCTGAANCAGCAGCACCTGAACCCGTTGCTCCAGCTCCGATGGCAATACCTGCTCCGGGCGAATTACCTGCGCCTGCGCCAATGCCAATGCCCGGTGCCCAACCTATGATGATGGGAATGCCAGGTCAAGCAGNTCAACCNGTTNTAATTCAACNAAAAAGCCAAGGTGGAATTTGGCGCATATTCAATGGCATATTTGGAATAATTTTCTCTCTAGCCATGTTGTATGTTTCAAATCTAGTCAGAGAAATGTGGGATGTTATTGGAGATGAACTCTCCAAAGAGATAGACAATCTAAGTACTCTTGAGAGGGTCTTGATTGATGATTTCATCTCAGATTTAGAATCGATGATTTCTACCTTTTCTTCTATCTACACAGTGGTTATGATACTTTCATGTGTAATGTTGGTTGTCTCAATTATCCAATTTATGAATAAGCCATGGGGTGGTAAGGCCTTCCTTGGAGCAGCTGCATTGTTGTTAGTTGTATTATTGGGGGCCGCAATGTATGAGTACACAGCAATCAACAATCTTATCGATGATGTAAACGAATTAGAGGATGGAGAAGATATACCTCCAATTTCATTTATGGAAACCCCTGGATTTATTGGTTCGGCTTGTACTAGTGTTTGTTTCATTGTATTTGCATTACTAGCATACCTCGGCAGACACCGAGATGCGCCCATGGTAGAACTTCAGGTTTAGTGATAACAGATACNTAATCATCCGTTGGGTTCATTGAGGGTCGCTTGCCTCGCTGGTTTATAGGAGGGGTTCCGTGTTAGGTGAGATGAGTGTGTCACAACTTAATGGAAAGGAGATTTACCTTCCAGATGGCAGGTTGCTTGGAGTAGTCGGAGAGACCGTCATAGACGGTGCTCAGTTATGCGCTACACACCTATTCGTAGCAGGTTGCCCTGATGAATTAGTAGAGAAAGGAGTTCATCTGACAATTCCATGGCGTTGGGTTAGATCGATTGGAGACGTAGTAATCCTGCGTTGGTTCCCAAAAACACCGATTCCTTANGAACACTGAGGTGAAGAAATGACCCTCGAAGTTCATGTCCTAGGAACATCCTCTGCAAGACCCGCCCAAGGTCGCTCAGTTTCAGGCTCGATAGTCGAAACGCCTGAGGGTATGTTTGTCATAGATTGTGGAGAAGGTTTCCAAAACCGTTTGGTAAAACATCGCTCACAAATGAAAAGTTATGCTGGGCGGCGCCTCAAGATGTCCAAGGTATCTGCAATTTTGTTGACCCACGGGCATTTAGACCACACATGGGGAGTTCTACCATGGATGCAAACCATGGCGCTGGATGGAAGGAAGGACAAATTATGGGTAATTGGCCCTACGACTTCAGAAGTCATCGATGCATTACTAGGAAGTGAAACCGAGCCGGAAGTTACTCCTTCGGACTTGGTAATCCAGTACGATATGTGGATGGATTTAGGAGCGACAAGTGAAGCACTAGGATACGAGGTCCAATGGGTCCTTGGTGATGGTGAAAGGTGGATCAACATGAACGATGGCTCGCAAATTCCTTTGCCTCAACCGATGAAGAAGGTTAAAATTTCAGCGCACAGNACTCAACATACTGTACCATCTTGTGCTTGGAGAATCTCGATGGGTGAGAGAAAGGGTAAGTTCGATAGAGAGTCTTCTAAGCACTTACCAGATGATGTCAAAGCATCTCTAGCCGCGGGCAATGATGTAGAATACAATGGAGACATGTTGGAGGCGAAGAATTTCCGTGCAGATACAATTCCAGGCTTGTCAGTCATCATCTCTGGTGATACTGCAGAACAGGCAATTGATTCNNATTGTAATCTTCTGATTCACGAAGCAACTTTCCTTCAATCACACACGGATATTGCAAATGAACACCTTCATTCAACCGCTGCAGGTGCTGCTCGAACCGCCGTTGAATGTGGCGCTAATCATCTCGCACTTACTCATTATTCAGCGCGATTGGATAGTCATGATGAATCCCTAGCAGAAGCAAGAGAAATACATGGCTCTGTTGTTGCATTATCTGATGGAGATAGATTAGTGTTGAATGATGATTTGTCACTTACACACCTAATCAAATCAGAAGAAGGTTGGACTCAACAGGTTTGAGGCAATTTGAATACCGAGATACTTGTTAGCAAATACATGAGTCGTCCACGTTTACTCATCTTCCTGCTGGCCGGGCTGTTGATTGCCCCCATGGTTTCAGCCACAGAAGGACGAGCAGCACCTCAATGTGCTGAATTTGATCTTTCAGATGTAGTCACCTCAAGTTCAGGAGTATCTGTAGAACCAGGTGCGTGCTTGATAGTTGATATCGGAGTTAGGAGTCATACCACTACTCTTGCGATNGATATCGAGGTTTTGGATGATGCAATGGACGTTTTGATGTTTGACCAGAATGCGGTTCAAACCTACAAAAACGGCCAAAATTACCGCTCCTCATTTAATGCAGAATCCTCTTTTGAGTCGATGATTGGCTCTGAATGGCTGGATTGGGCTCCTCCTCAGTCAATCAATGCAAAGAATTGGTACATTGTTTTCGACAACTCTGCCCATGATGGAGACGAGGGATTGGGAGACCAAGGCGGTATGATGTCTAGATTCAAGCTTCAACTTGCTCCGGCTTCNGTTGAAGATTATCCATTATTGCATGATACATTCATTTTGCAACCCGGTGAAAGAATCAACTTGGCATCATTCAGCGTGGACTCTGGAACAGATTTGTCATATTGGGCTCACCCACTTTCAGGTAGTGGTGATATGTTTATCCAATCTGATAATCAGTTATCTGGGGACCTCATTATTTCTGACACGGGAATGGAAGATTTTGGTGGTCAAGATACTACCCAAGTTGATTGGACAGTTCCACAGTTCTTGAATTTACAAAATCTCAATTTGATGGCTGAAGCAGGTTCATCAGGACTTCATTTTACAGTGAAAGCTTGGTTTAACCCAGTGCTTGCACCGGCAATTATCGACTATTCAGATTCGACTACGACCATTGATGAAAAGATNACATTGGATGCTAGCAGNACTCCNAATAGNCTTCANCAATTGCTTTCANTATCTTGGGATTTNGANTCTGATGGTTCCGTAGATGCTACAGGAANTTTGGTAGAGGCNTCNTGGTCAACNCCAGGAATCAAGACAGTGAATCTTACTGCACAATCNCANTCNGGTGAGACCACAGTNGTGTCACACCAAGTCGAAGTNNTNGATGTCGAAGACCCAATTGCAGTAATNACAGGGCAGGGNGGNGTNATCGATTTGAATGGAGATAGAAGATTACTGCGCCTATCTAATGTGGTATTACAGGCTTCTAATTCATATGACGACCATGCAATAGCATCCGCATCATGGAGCGTGGATGGTCAGCCCATGTCGTCCGCATCACAATATACTTTCAATCGGTCAGAGATTGGAACCTATGTTGTTACATTAACGGTCAGCGACCCTTCTGGAAATACAGGTTCATCTAACACGACAATTGTTGTTTATGATTCCACAGTACCGATTTTGGTATCCACAGATATCACGGAGATTACTGAGGTAGAACAAGGCGAAGAAATAGAGTTGAAAATTAAAGCTGCAGACACATGGGATTCGCAAGAAGACCTGCGATTTACTTGGGATTTAGATTTGACAACAGATACAAATGGAGATGGCGATTCGACTAATGATGCTGATTATACAGGGTCTACGCTAGCGATTTCATTCGATGATGTAGGAAAAGCAAGATTTGCAGTTACAGTGTACGACCAATCAAATAACACAGACTTCGAAATTTTTGAGATTCAAGTTAAAGAGCCACCCAGTGAAGCCGGATTGATTGCGATTGTAGCAATAATTTGTGCAGTAATAATTGTTGTTTCAGGAGTTGTTTTGTTTGGATACAAAGGAATCCAAAGAAGGCATGCAGTTGAATTATTGATGCAAAGTGGGCTATCAGAAGCAGAGGCTAAAGCAAGAATTCAGAGCATTGCTCGAGGAACAAAATTACCTGCATTTGCAAACGCTTACCAAATGGCAGGCATAACCGACGGCAGCGTAATCATGTCTGCAGACCAAGCGCAGACTGAGGCTAAGGCACAAGAATTTGCAGCAATTTATGGCAATGATTCTCAACAAGACCCTAACTCTGGATTCAGACCGAGTCCGACAGTAAGGCAGGTCGATCCGGCAATCGCTGAAGCCGCTTTAGCAGCATTTGCAGACGAGCCAGCTAAACCGGCAGTTGCTCCATCTGCTCCTGTTATGGGCAGAGTCAGAAGCGGAGGCGTATCTTTGCCCCAGTCTGTTAAACCTGCATCTCACAGTCTTCGCAGTGAATGTACGTCCTGTGGTAAGCCGTTTTCAGTCAATTTACCGCCTTCTACGAGTAGTGTTGTAGTCGCTTGCCCTTCATGTGGTAGCGAACAATTTGTCGAGCGCTGAAAAGCGTCGTAATCGCGCCCGCGAGAGGGATGGTTTCATTTGGGTGTAGGAACCGAATTAGTACTGATGTCATCTGAAGGCGTGCGTATGCTCCACCGCGGAGTACCGCAACCTCTGGATTCACGAAAGGTAGCAGTGGTGCTAGTAATCGTGATGCTGTTGCCGATATTTACTCCGGTAACAGCTGATGAATCAGTTGGTAGAGATGATTTTGGAGTCCTTGCAGCAATGGCGAACGCTCTTACAGAACAGAGAGATTCTGGAGAGGATGAACTTGCCCATGATTCTGCTGAAGGCATTCTAAGCGCTCTAGAAGCCAGGGGTAGAGAAATTGGTGACGGCGATGCTCTACTAGCCACAGATGGTGTAATCGGCGACATTTCGATGCGTGAAACTGACCCATTAGAGCCATCGCATCCCCGTCCATACGTCTATTTGACAGACCCTGGTTCACATCCAGATGGTTGGCCTAACAATTTGCTGGACACACTATTTGAGTTGCCTCCAAGTTTCAATGACCCACTTGCTATTGGTGCAAACACATACTCGGTTTATGTCAACTACACCGCTAGGAACAATGGACCTCAACATGAGGCCTGGGAGTATGGGACATTTACTGGCGACATACTGTCATTAGATGGTGCAGGCATCTTTGAAAACGCAATAGACATTGATGGTGACGGTAGTAGTGAC
>PBXT01000048.1 GCA_002727695.1 Methanobacteriota archaeon
CAAGCCGAGTTGCAGAATACGGGCTCTAGGTAGCCCGATTTCCGGCATTCCTTCGGCTGGTGCGTGGAGTTTTAGTCCTTCTAGTCGCTGAACATACAGTCCATACGATGCAATATCTCCAGGTAAGAAAGGTGTAGGAAGTCCCAGTTTTTCTAGACCTGCACATGCTTTTTCGCTGTATATCGGATAGACATTAGTTTCAAAATGCATCCATGTCGAAACTCTGCAGCAGTCTACATTCTCAAGAGTGAGAAGGTGCTCTAACAATCCAACATCGGGGTATTTGATTGTTTGAATCGCCATGTTGACTTCCATTACAACATCTTCAGGCCAAGCGAATGGGGTATTGTTGGCCCATGAATCAGCTAATTCGATGTGTTCAATTACATCGTCACCTGTTACTGCGAACAATGTTTCCTGATACGGCCTATCTTCATAGGCATCGCTAACAAGACCTGGTAAAACCGAGTAGAAGCGTTCTAATTCCGCTTCGTCGGCTCCGTAGAGCGAGACGGGGATCAATTTCTCACCTCAAGCAGTAGCGCCGATTCCACTAGCGAGTTGACGAGGAGTCAATGGTTTGTCCTCAATCCACTGTTGCTTGAAAATCTCTTTCAGTGCTTCCTCATCTTCTGGAGTTGGAAGTACAGTCTTCAGGTATTCTGCATACTCTTCGTCAGTTCCTTCGAACAGTTCACCGTTGGTGTAGCAGTTCTTTCCGCCAAAGNCTCCGATGTCTCTGTGGAAGTTTTCGTGAGGTACGNATAGAGTTACCCCACAGTCTTCTGGAAGGTATCCGTTGAGTTTCTCGACNTCNNTNACAATCTCATCGTGGTAGTGTCCACGGCTTTCTTCGTTGAGNACTTCTTTGTNGACGTCGATTNCGCCTTCGAGTTTCTTACGCTCGTCCCAGCGTCCCTTTACTCCCCAGACATATGCCCAGTGAGCAGAGGTGGATGAATCGGTACCGAACAGGTCGTGNGCAGTTGCAACCCACTTGTTCATGTAGCGCTGTAGCATGTCCAATGGAATGACTCCAGCCTTGATGATTCTTCGCAGTCCATTNGAACCAGTTCCCAGNTGGAACGACTCTTCTTTGAGCATAGGTCCCATGGATGCAGCNAGTGGCTTGAATGCAGANGTNGATAGCATNCCAAGTTGGAACTTACCATCTCTGTCNACGAACATTGTGTAGCAGAAGAAATCCAACCAATGTGGCATTGGNCGGTTGAANGCACCAAGTAGGCGNTCTCCGTCCTGNGCATTGCGCTCTAGCAGCTTNTGTGCTTCTCTTNGTCCCTGNTGTCCGAANTANGTCATCAATAGGTAAGCCATCTGCCANCCGTGNCGNTGTTCTTCAGCCATGATACGNGCNGCNGCATAGCGGTCNTANTCGGTNGGAGCGNTNGCCAANAGGTGGCGTTGNTGTTCNACNGATGCGAATTCAGTGTCNCCNTGTACAGTGATCATTGNNACTAGTGAGTCACGGATGTTTTGGTGAGGAACTTGNAGTGCTCGCTCCCACTTNGCTCTTCCAGCNTANTCTCCGAATTCAATTACATCACCAGCNCGGTCCCANTCNAATAGAATTGAAAGGTCGAAATCGCCCAACCATTCTCTGTNGAAACCTACTCTGTCTTGCCATTCGCCAAAGTTGGCGACCCAGTCTTCCCATGTCTTAGGTAGTTCTGCCATGACACGGGGATAGGGTTCCTACTATTCATTAATTTGCGAACATGTTCGTGCGAACATGTTCAGGGCGAGTTGCGACGTACCTCATCAGCGAAGGAATTGAGTACAACTCCCTCTATCTTGTGTAAGTGTACAGAAAGCGTCGATTTACTCAACTCAAGTAATTCGGCTAAAGCACTCAGCGTTATCCTGCGCGGAGTATCCCAATAACCTTCATTCAATGCGCAATCGAAAATTATCCTTTGCTTCTGTGTTAACATTCTCGATCCGGTAGAACGAGTTGATATAACGCGGTAAGGAACTCCACCATCACGTAGTAGTTGTACTAGTTTGCGGCTTTTTTCAGCTGAGCATTCAATTGTCCAGTCAACCCACCCATCCCTCACCTCAAACGGCGATTGAGGAATAACTCCCACATCTCGTATTTCCTTAATGTAGCCACCACCTTTCGGAGCGATGTCCACTTCGTACCTATGTCCGCCAAGGTTTCTGACCTCTTCGATACCAGGATGAGAATCCAGTTCGTTTTTCAATTCATTAGAGGATGACAGTTTTGCAGTTCCTCTTCCCCTTGCCAAAGGCATGGTTTCCTCAATTCGTAAAACCGCTTCAGGTCGTTGACGCGAAACATCTCCGGACCAATGCCCTTCAGGCAAACGAACTTCGATACGTAACTGGTTCACCATGCTATCACAAAGAATGATTACGGTCATGGCGAGTTACTTCACCGGTCTTTACATCGATCAATTCTGCAAATGTCTGCACGCTATCTTGGCCTACAACCACTCCTGGCAAGTATCCGTCACAAACCCCTGATGCTGCGAAGATTGCATCATCAGAACGGCAGAGGTCGGTCGCATCCCACAGTCTTGTAAGGTCATCATCTACCATCTTCTCAGCCCGCTTTTCTTCTTCATCAGAACGGAAAACTAGCCGTCCTTCGAAAACGCCTCCAATGCCACGCATTGCAGTTGCAGTGATTACTCCTTCAGGAGCAGCCCCTATACCCAATAGCATGTCATAAGGCCCGTCAGGACGAGCAGCCCATATTGCTGCTGAAACATCTCCATCTCCCATCAGGTGAAGTTGTGCGCCAGCATCTCTGATTTCTTTGAATAACTCAGCATGTCTTTCTCTATCCAATGCAACTACCTTTACCTCCGAAATCGGTTTGTCAAGGATGTCTGCAGCCTGCTCGAGGTTGTATGTCACTCCACCATCAAGACTGATGTGCCCGGCAAGTTCTGGTCCTGCGGCGATCTTGTCCATGTAGCAATCAGGAGCATGAAGCAGAGTTCCTCTTGGGGCTGCAGCAAGTACTGCGATTGAGTTCGGTGAATTATCAGCACAGTTGTTTGTGCACTCTAGGGGGTCAACGGCTATGTCGATTTGTAGTGCGCCTTCAACCCCGACCTGACTTCCAAGTTCTTCACCAATGAATAACATCGGAGCTTCATCTCTCTCGCCTTCACCGATTGCAACTCTGCCATCAAATGGAACTTTGTCGAAAGTTCTGCGCATTGCTTCAACTGCAGCAGCGTCTGCAGCGTTTTTGTCACCTAATCCACGCCATGCAGCACTAGCAATTGCCGCTTGGTCTACTGCTTCTAAGAAGTGATGCGCCAAGTCTGCAGTTCTCGCCATGTTCTTTGCGATAAGCAACCCCTCCATCAATAAAGCGCTCAATCCGCCTTGTGTTTTTCGAGCACAATAACATCCGTAATTCGTGTTTCAGGGTATTGTCCCTCAGCATTTTTCTCCATGGATTTGACCATGTCCAATGCACACAAAAGGCCCGCACAAACACCGGTCAGTGCTTCCATTTCGATTCCTGTACGATAGCGTGCGCTAACCTCGACAGTGCATCTCAAAGCATTGTCTTCCCACGCCCAATCAACTTTGCATCCCTCAAGTGGGATAGGATGGCAATGAGGAATAATGCGAGGAGTATCTTTTACAGCCTGTATGGCTGCAATTGTTGATGCTTCCAAGACATCACCCTTCTTTACTTCGCAATTCGTAATTGCTTGCTTGGATTGTGTGGAAAGGTGAACTAGGCCGGTAGCAGTTGCTCTTCTGTGAACTATTGGTTTGCCGCCAATGTCGATAACTCCTTGGATACTCTTTTCCATTTTTTCACCCCAATCCTGCTTTCCATGTTGCCCCGCTTGGCTTGACTTCTTTTTTCCACAGAGGGGCTTGTCCTTTGAGTTCATCGATTAGCCACGAGCAACCTTCGAATGCTTCTTTTCGATGCGGGCTTGCTACATGTATTGCTACAATATTCTCGCCCGGCCCAACCGAACCAGTCCTGTGAGCCATCGCTACAGATTTCAAACCGAACCTATCAATCGCTTGTTCTGCAAGACTGTAAAGTGTTTCAGAGAGTTTGTCCTGCCAAGCATCGAACTCTAAACGAAGGACTTCTTCTCCTTCATCTTCTCCTCTAGTGATGCCTGTGAATGAGACAATTGCTCCACAGCCCGATGTTTGCAGATGTGTTCGTAAATCATCCACATCGAGTTCATCAGGGGCTTCTTGAATGAAAATATGCCCCTCCATAGCGGCCCCACCACTGCCGCATCCTTGAAACCATCCACACACATGGGATGGCATGGCACAGGCAGGCCCCATCCACATCATGGGCGCAGGTTTGTCTGGCCTAGCGGCAGCAACGACCCTAGCTAAAGCAGGTATCGAAGTTCACGTTCATGACGTTAGACAAGATTCAGGTCAGCGCTTTGATGGTGATTTCCAGGCCTTGGAAAATTGGTCCATGGATGAAGATTTCTTTGACCAATTACGTTCTTGGGGATATGATCCTAGCGAATTCAAGGCGACTGAGTTTAGCATAGTGGATTTGATCCATCCTGACGATGAGATTACCGAGACTCACACTCCAGGAATCGCTTACAGGATTGTTGAGAGAGGTACTTCTGAGCATACTATCGATCAAGGTTTCAAGAGAATGGCAATTGCTGCAGGGGCGAATCTGCATTACAAGAGTAGAGTCAAGGAAGAAGATTGTCAAATCATTGCTTGCGGACCTAAAGGAACTAGTGCTGTAGCATATGGAGAGATTTTCCGAACCAAACATCCCAATCATATTGCGTTCCAAATGAATGACAAATTGGCACCCGGGTCCTACTCATATCTGATTATCATTGATGGCGTTGGATTGATTTGTACTTGTTTATGGAGGAAGCAAAGAGGTACTGATAGGTTCCTGAACGAGACCATTGCATGGTATCAAAAGCACTATCCAGACATAGATATGGAGCCGATAAAAAGAGTCGGTGGTAAAGGGGATTTTACAATAAACAAGAACTACTTCCAAGACGGCAGGTACTACGTTGGAGAATCCGGAGGTTTGCAAGATTTCATGTGGGGATTCGGAATGAGGATGGCGGTCTGGTCAGGTCACCTTGCGGCGCAGGATATTTTGGGCAATTGTGATTATGAGAAAGAGGTAAGGAAGCAACTAATGCCTTACGTCAAGACTTCTGTGGCAAATCGTTTCTTGATGAACAGAGTCGGTGATCGCACATTCAAGTATATGTGCAAGGCTTGGATGCGAGACCAAAAAAAGAGAGGAGATGGATTAGTTTGGATAGGAAAATTGTTCCGTCCTAAGTGGTACAAATCTCTACTATACCTAATGGTCAATCGATTCATGTTGAAGTCTGACCCCAAGGCAATGGGTCGAGGTGTAAGGAGATTACCGTTTAGGAAAGCGAAGAAAAGAGATATCTGGGAGCAATCTCCTGAAGCAAAGAAAATCGCTGAGCGTTGGGACACTGTGCGCCGTTCTGGTGGGAAGACTTCATTCTCTGAGACCAGCGATTGACTCATTAAGCGGGCCCGTTTGGACTGACACATGAGCGACCTATACGGACTCAAATTAGAACCAATGCCAAACCGTCTAGTTAACTACGGAACCACAGACAACGGTATCGCAGTTATCGAACTAGCATCAGACTCAGCAGGAGCTCCTCTTGAAGGAGATGCAATGGGTCCAAACACCTACACTCACGAAATGATGAGAGATATCGACACAGCGATTATCAAGGCCCGTTTCGATGATGATGTGACTGTGATTGTCATCACAGGTCCCGGCTCCAAGTTCTTCTCTGCT
>PBXT01000049.1 GCA_002727695.1 Methanobacteriota archaeon
CTACTGTAATAACATTTTCAAGATCAAAAGATGAACATTCACTCGCAATTTGATCGCAATGCTTACCAATTGCAAGAGCTACTACCGAGCCACCTAATTTTTGAGCACCAACTATGGCTTCTTTACTTAAGCGATGTAAAGAACCTTGGGCCGATTCTAAAACGACTAAAATATCCATATGATCAAAGTACCTTTATCTCCAATTTTAAAATTTCTACGATTCGACTCACAGCTACATCTACTTCTTCTTCAATTACTTCTGTTTGCTTTGAAGTTTGAGGAATAAAAACTTTATCAATAGATTGAGCATGTTTTAGTTCTAAGTCTGGAGAAATGCATTTTATTTCTTTTTTCTTAGCACCCATAATTCCTTTCAATGAAGGATAGCGAGGCGTATTCAGCCCTGACTGAATGCTTATGGAAGCAGGAAGCGGTAACTGAACCCATTGGAACCATCCTGCTTCGAGCTCTCTTTTCACTTTAATGTGTCCTTCTTCTAATTTAGTTTCAATAGCAAGAGTTGCTGTGGAGATACCGAGCATTTCTCCTATCAATACCCCAGTTTGCCCCATGCCTGTATCATCTGATTGCAGGCCTGACAATACTAAATCAAAACTTTCTTCTTTAAGAATAGATGAGAAACTTTTAGCAATCGAAAGAGGATCTTTTTCTATCTCATCACTTTCTTGAATATAAATACCCCTATCTGCACCCTTCGCTAACCCTTCTCTAATAACTTTTTGAACGCGATCTGGTCCCATGCTAACTACAACCACTTCTCCTTCATTTAATCTCTCTCTAATGAGTAATGCCTCTTCAAGAGCATAGTTGTCAGGAGGATTCATTACATATGTAACAGAGGATTCCTCTACCCAATTTTGTTGACTGTTTAAAGGAAGAGCTGATTCTGAACCTGGAACTTGTTTTACTAATACAGCGATTTTCATTTTTTTTAATAAGCTAAAAATTTGTTTAATTTATAATAATACAATTTAATGGATATCAGTCTAGTCATCAAACAAGATGAATGAATTAATAAAAAGAATTATCTTAGAATCTATATTTATTTTTGGAAGCATTATTTTCTTGTATTGTTTATATATANTGTGGGCCAAAAGAAGTTTTCGAAATGCCAATAAAACTAAGAAATGAAAATCCTTTGAGAATTACCANATCTTGAGTTAGTTTCNNGGCACTTGGGTTTATTTCATTAAACCAAAATAACACAATTAATTNANTGGAGCTCTTNTATGATTAAATCGTTAAAATTATTTTTTATTTTTATATTTTCTTTTCCCATACTTGCATTAGCCCAATCTATCCAAGCGAACTGGCAGTGNAATGCAGCGATTGTTGAATACACTCATGTTGTTAGAGAATTTGAAAGCCCTGAAGATACAGAAAGTGGTTCCCATGAGGTCACAGTATCTTGGCCAAGTTCTGCTAANCCATTGTATACTCGTTCTATAACTAGTTACGAAATAGGAGACACTGTTACAGTTAATTTAGTTCCTTTAGTAAATGAACAGCTCTTAGCTCTATTTGGAGTTGCTATGAATGTAGATCTTAANGATGATGGTACNTTTACTATCAATGAAGGAAGCACCTATCCTACAACAGAAGCTGAAAATTGTTCTACCTATGCTACTGTTCCACCTGTTCAGGAAGATGGAACATGGACTGGAGGAACAGGATTCACTCATCCAGATGATCCTACTATGTATTCTATGGGATGGGGTATTTCTCTATCTGATGTTTTTGCTCAGTTTGGAGCAGCCGATCTCGTAGGTGGTACATACGGAGTAGATTACGGAGTGGGCACCGATATGGAAAATTGGGGNATGGTCACTGTTGGTTATAACGATGAAGCTCACACAGTNCCAACNGANNTAGAAATTTATTGGGAAGCACATGATGGAACTGCAAGCGGACTAGGAGTAAATGATGACGGGCAGCTTAATGACTTTTTNGGCGTTTTCGCTGCTCCATCTGATACNGTAACTATTGGAAACACTGAAATGTATCTTGGTTATGTACACCCTGATACAATGCTTTGGTACAATCTAGGTTGGACAGGATCAGATGAATCATTCTCCCTTCCTGCAATTGGCGGAAGTGGTAATACGATTGATCCTACTGACCCTAGCTCTTTTGAAGTAGATCCTGCAACTGGAGACACTCTACCTTCTGGAACCGTTTTAGCGAATAGAGGGTATCTTTTTGATCCAGCTGCTGGAGACGGTATTCCATTTAGTGGGGATGAACCTCTTGCCCCTACTGGATATTTTTTCACNTATAANTTNTTAGAAGCTGGCGGGATTTTTCCTGCAGTNTTAGANGGTCTTTTAGGTGCTGGACTNGGATTGGAAGCTGCTTTAACTGGTGCTGCTGATTCTGTCGCNGTCCTTTATGTAGGCGCTGATACTTCAGCTGGNATTGCTGCAGCTGTTGGCTCTGCTCTTTACAATGACTATATTGCTTGTGTAGGTGCTTANGGTGAAGAAGCATGTGCTGGAGTANTAGAAGCNGGTCCAACCATGGCTCTATTNGGCGTTCAGCAAACTTTTACCGATCCAACAACAGGAGAGATACTTGACAACCGTGTTGATGATTCTGGCTGGGACTATGATCCGGAATATGGTACAGGACGCTTAGTATTCGAGGTAGACAATAGCTGTATTATTGACAACACNACACAGAGAGTAAAAACTTTCTGGACAAATACAGCGTTAGCTGAGTTAGATGAAACTGCTCCTATTGCAAACAAATTTNAGCTAATGGGNAATTACCCTAATCCGTTTAANCCTGAAACTAANATNAANTTTTCAACTGAGCGTGANTCAAATGTTGAAGTAACNATTTACTCTTTACTTGGTGANAAAGTNAATACGATTCAAAGTGGACAGCTAAGTGCTGGAACATATAACATCTCCTGGTTTGGACAAGACCAAAGTGGAAATAAAGTTCCTAGTGGTGTTTATTTTTACGAAGTGAGTTCGGACAATCGCACCGCTAGAGGTAAAATGTTATTATTGAAATAATATAAAGTTATTCTTAATTGANAAATTAAATAGCCTCGAATTTTTGAGGCTATTTAGTTTGTAATTGGATTATACATGCTAAAATTCTTTGTAATACTTCAACTATGTTTTTCCTTAGCTTCTGGTATTTCTATCAGTGGAGTTGTATCTGATTCAACCAACGGATCACCTTTAATTGGTGCAAACGTAATTCTCAAGGGAACATCTCTTGGCGCTGCTACAGATACAGATGGAAGATTTTCAATAGATAATATTCCANTGGGAGAATATACTTTATCTGCTTCTTACTTGGGTTTTAAATCATTTCAAAAAAAACTCAATATTCAAGATCAACAAAATATTAATACAAATATCTTAATGATACCNGANGCAATTAAAATGGAAACTTATGTTGTAACTGCNTCNAGAAGAAGAGAAAGAGTTGAAGATGCACCTGCAGCAATTTCCGTNATATCCAAGACNGAGATTCGAAGAGAAAGCAATACCAATCTAGGTGATTATTTAAAAGGGACAAAAGGAATTGATTTTACCCAGTCCGGAATAGATAGCTATAATATGACAGCAAGAGGTTTTAATTCATCTTTTAGTTCTAGACTATTGACACTCACTGATGGCAGAATGGCAAACGTTCCTTCATTACGATTAACAGCATACAACGTGATACCTGTATCCTTTGAAGACGTTGAACAAATCGAAGTTGTGNTAGGNCCTTCCTCTGCTTTATATGGGCCAAATGCGCATAGTGGAGTTTTAAACATTGTAACTTCTTCTCCACTAAGAAATACAGGTACAAGTATCAACATTCAAGGCGGGATGCTTAGTCAAAAAAATACAGATTTACTAAAAAAATTAACTTTCCGTACTGCACACAAATTTGGAGATATTGGATTTAAAATCTCCGGGGTTGCCTTGTCAGGACAAGACTGGGCTCATATTAATGAAGATGAATACGAAGGGCATGACCCAGCATTGATTGGGAGACCTAATTTAAAAAAAGACAGATTGGATCGTGGAGGAAGATTAGCGCTTGAAAATGATAACAATCCCATTTTTAGCCAAGAAATGATAAGTGCAGTTCCTGGATCAGATGAGTCATGGGTTGGGAACTATTGGGGAGATTTAATTTCTACATCTGGAGGTGAAGATGGATCTCCAACTATTACTTCCGAAATGGTTGCAGAAGCTGCTTCAGATCCATTTAATAGGTACACTCTTAATAATGGGACAGTACTTTGGTTTGTCACTGAGGACAAAATTGGAAATTATTATGCCGATGGAATTGATAATGATGGAGATGGGTATATAGATGAACAAATTGATATAGGCATTGACGATGAAGAAGAGGCNTGGGTAGATGGAGTNGATAATGATGGAGACGGATATATAGATGAAGTAGATGAATTAGGNAGTGCCTGGNTAGATAGATTTGGAGTCATCAGTGATTTAGAAAATTTNAGTTCTGTCACAACGAATTATAGTACTCCAGACTCAAACTGGAGCATNGTAGATGATCGGCACAAATTTGGTTTTGGAGATTATACATACGACTCTAATGGAAGGATAGTATTTGATACGAATAATAATGGAATTTTCGATGATGATTGGGGGTCTAATGGCTTAGATGATGACAATGATTGGGGACTATATAGAGATAATTATGGGAATGCCTATAATGTATCGGAAGAACCTTTTGTTGACCTTAATGGAAACGGNGTTTANGATGATGATGTTGGTGAAAGTTATATTTTTGGNACTGTATTGCTCGACTACGGATTAGATGGGATTCCTGCTGAGGACGTAAACGGAGATGGGGACTATGATGACGAAGGTGATATAGCACCTGATTATGGAGAAGGAAACGGTGTTTGGGATGGTGAAACATTTGAAAATTTAAATAATAGTACCATTATCGTTGATGGAGTAAGTGTTGAAACCTGGGATATTTTTGAAAACAATGATTTAGATGGTAATGGTGCTCCAAGTGTNGGCGAAGTNGGNGTGGATGAATTTGACGAACAAGATTTTAAAATGAAATATGGAAATCTAAGTAGTATTTATAAAGATGCAAATAATGATGGTATAAATGATTTTCCTGATTTTAATGTTCGNAACTATCGATATGACCTACGAATGGATTGGGAGCCAAATTCAGATTTAACCATGAGCCTATCACACGGATATGCATGGGCAAGGAATATAAACATTACTGGTATAGCTAGATACCTTGCTGATGGTTGGGTTTATCGNTACTACCAAGCAAAAACAAGATATAAAAACTTTTTCTTTCAAACNTATCTTAACTCTAGCTATTCTGGNNACACAGATCGNCCAACAAGAAATCTTGCNACTGGNAGNATTATATATGATCGNTCAAANACATTTAGTGCNCAACTTCANCATCTTAATGAATGGAAAGATGGAGACTTNAGGTTCGTTTGGGGCTTAGANTATTTTNTAACTATGCCTGATACCAGAGGGACAATCCTNTCNGATAAAGATATTTTAGATAGAAGAGATAACAATGGNAATGGAGANGCAGGATCACCNTACGTNTTTGATGANAANAATGATAACACTTGGTANGATGATGGNGANGGNTANTCTAGATGGGATACAGATAATTTNACNCAATTNGGNACTCCTAATGATTCAAGTAATAATGANTCTGTNCTTGGAGCAATNGCAGATAAATTAGATAATGANTATGANAGTGANGACTATNATGATTTAAATAANAATGGTATCCCTGACTTTGTTGATTCCAATAATAATGGCCTATATGATCTCGGGGAAACTATTGAGCCTGGTGTGCATTGGCTTGGACAACAAAACTTTATTGTTTATGCGAATGGATTAGACGATGATAGTGATGGGAAAATTGATGAAAATATTGACGAAGGTATTGATGAGGCATCTGAAGATAATCGATATACTGTTAACGAGTTTGGTGTTTACTATCAAGTAAATTGGAAACTGAATCCTAAAATTGAGCTTATCCAAGCCACTCGATTAGATATTCATGATCGGTTAACCAATTTTATTGAATTTAATAAC